>NZ_BAAAGU010000024.1:0-88864 GCF_039524635.1 Streptomyces thermocarboxydovorans
CACCAGCGGGGCATGCGCGTGATCATCGACTTCGTCATGAACCACACCAGCGACCAGCACCCGTGGTTCCAGGAGTCGCGCCGCGATCCCGACGGGCCGTACGGCGACTACTACGTGTGGGCCGACGACGACAAACAGTTCCAGGACGCCCGGATCATCTTCGTCGACACCGAGGCGTCGAACTGGACCTACGACCCGATGCGCAAGCAGTACTACTGGCACCGCTTCTTCTCGCACCAGCCGGACCTCAACTACGAGAACCCGGCGGTGCAGGAGGAGATGATCTCCGCGCTGAAGTTCTGGCTGGATCTGGGCATCGACGGATTCCGGCTGGACGCGGTGCCGTACCTGTACCAGAAGGAGGGCACCAACTGCGAGAACCTGCCGGAGACCCACGCCTTCCTGAAGCGGGTGCGCAAGGAGATCGACGCCCAGTACCCGGACAAGGTGCTGCTGGCGGAGGCCAACCAGTGGCCCGAGGACGTGGTCGACTACTTCGGTGACTACCGGGTGGGCGGCGACGAGTGCCACATGGCCTTCCACTTCCCGGTGATGCCGCGCATCTTCATGGCGGTGCGCCGCGAGTCCCGCTACCCGGTCTCGGAGATCCTGGCGAAGACACCCGCGATCCCCTCGGGCTGCCAGTGGGGCATCTTCCTGCGCAACCACGACGAGCTGACCCTGGAGATGGTCACCGACGAGGAACGCGACTACATGTGGGCGGAGTACGCCAAGGACCCCCGCATGCGCGCCAACATCGGCATCCGCCGCCGCCTCGCCCCGCTGCTGGACAACGACCGCAACCAGATCGAGCTGTTCACCGCCCTGCTGCTCTCCCTGCCCGGCTCCCCCGTCATGTACTACGGCGACGAGATCGGCATGGGCGACAACATCTGGCTCGGCGACCGTGACGCGGTGCGCACCCCCATGCAGTGGACGCCGGACCGCAACGCGGGCTTCTCGTCGTGTGATCCGGGGCGGCTGTTCCTGCCGACGATCATGGACCCGGTCTACGGCTACCAGGTCACCAATGTCGAGGCGTCCATGGCCTCGCCGTCCTCGCTGCTGCACTGGACCCGCCGGATGATCGAGATCCGCAAGCAGAACACGGCGTTCGGGCTCGGCACCTACACCGAGCTGCCCTCGTCCAACCCGGCGGTCCTGGCCTTCCTGCGCGAGTACGAGGACGACCTGGTGCTCTGCGTGAACAACTTCTCGCGTTTCGCACAGCCGACCGAGCTGGATCTGAGCGCCTTCGAGGGCCGGCATCCGGTGGAGCTGTTCGGCGGTGTCCGTTTCCCGGCCATCGGGGAGCTGCCGTACCTGCTGACCCTCGGGGGCCACGGCTTCTACTGGTTCCGGCTCCGCAAGGACGCCGCGTAAAGCCTGTCGCACGACGGGCCGCACCCCGGGGCGGGGCGTTTCCTCCGCTCCGCCCGGGGCACGCATCAGTAACACCCCGCCCACCGGCGGCGCCCCCAGGGGCCCGCCGCACCAGGGGAAAGGACGCGACGCCATGTCGGAAGCCGTCACCCGCACCGTCACGACCCCGCCCGGCCTGCTTGCGTCACTGGATCCACTGCTGCGGGAGTGGCTGCCGCGGCAGCGGTGGTTCGCCGGCAAGGGCCGCCCGGTCACCGGGTTCACCCTGGTCCAGGCGACCGAGCTGCTGCCCGCCACCGCGAAGCTGGGGCTGTACCACCTGCTGGTGCGCGCCCACCAGCCGCTGTTGCCGGGGCACGGCGGCGCCGAGTCCCCCGGCGACTGCTACCAGCTGCTCATAGGCGTGCGCGAGGCGCTGCCGCCCCGGCTGGCGCCCGCGCTGATCGGTCATGTCAGTGAGGGGCCCCTGGCCGGACGGACGGTCTACGAGGCCCTGCACGACACCCGGCCCGCCGAACTGCTCCTGGAGGCGCTGCGCACCCAGGCCCGGATCGGCGGGCTTCGTTTTGAACGGGACCCGCACCAGGAGATACGCGGCGGCCTGGTGCCGCGCCTGATGACCGCCGAGCAGTCCAACTCCTCGGTCGTCTACGGCGATACGTTCATTCTGAAACTGCTGCGCCGGATCGTGCCCGGGATCAACCCCGATCTGGAGCTGCCGCTGGCGCTGGCCCGCGAGGGCTGCACCCGGGTGCCCCCGCCCACGGCCTGGCTGATCGCGGACCCCGACGATGCGCCCGGGCCGGCCGCGGAACCGTATGTGCTGGCCGTGCTCCAGCCCTTCGTGCAGGGCGCCACGGACGGCTGGGAGCTGGCCCTGCGGGAGCTGGCCAAGGGCGAGGACTTCGTGGCCGAGGCGCGGGCGCTGGGGCGGGCCACCGCCGAGGTGCACACCGCGCTGGCCCGCGCCCTGCCGACCGTCACCCTGGGTCACACCCAGGTGCACGCGATGGTCGACGGCATGCGGGAGCGGCTGGAGGCCGCCGTCCAGGCGGTGCCGGTGCTGCGCCCGTACGCGGACGGGCTGCGCTCGGCGTACTCGGCGCTGGACGAGCTGGCCGCGGAGGGACGCACCTGGACCGCGCAGCGGATACACGGTGATCTGCATCTCGGGCAGTGCCTGCGTTCCCCGGACGGCGACTGGTCACTGATCGACTTCGAGGGCGAACCCGCCCGCCCGCTGAGCGAGCGGCGCATGCCCCAGCCGGCGGTGCGGGACGTGGCCGGCATGCTGCGCTCCTTCGACTACGCGGCACGCTCGGTGGACCCGCCGCAGCCGGAGTGGGCCGAGCGCTGCCGGGCGGCGTACTGCTCCGGGTACGGGGAGGCCTCCGGGCGCGACCCGCGGACCGACCCGGTGCTGCTGCGCGCCCACGAGACCGACAAGGCCGTCTACGAGGTCGTCTACGAGGCCCGCCACCGCCCCGAGTGGCTCGCCGTACCGCTGGCCGCGGTGCACCGGCTCACCGCGTCCGACCTGACCTGATCTCCCGCGCTCGCCCAGGAGGCTTCGCCCGTGATCCCCCGCCCCGAGTCCCACGAGACGCCCGAGCCGGCACCCGCGGCAGACGGGCCGGCGCCGTCCGCCGCGAAGAAGGCGACCGCCAAGAAGGCCGTGGCGAAGAAGGCCGTCGCGAAGAAGGCCGTCGCGAAGAAGGCCGCGGCGCAGACGGGGGCGACCAGGAAGGCCACCCCGAGGAAGGTGACCGAGAAGAAGGCGGCCGCCGCGAAATCGGCGCAGAAGTCGGCCCGGAAGGCCGTCGCGAAGAAGGCGGCGGCCAAGGACCCGGCGGCGAGCGCGGCAGCGTCACCACCGCTGTCTGCCTCGTCTGCGCCGTCTGCGCCGTCTTCGCCGTCTTCGTCGTCCGGATCATCGGCACCGTCGGCGTCGCCGGCGTCATCGGCGACATCGGCGTCCGGGCAGCTCACACCCCCCGAGATGGAGCTGGCCGTCTCCCCGGCGGTCGGCGGCGCGGACCGGGAGCGGCTGCTGAACGGCACACATCACGCGCCCCACTCCGTGCTCGGGGCGCACCCGGTGCCCGGCGGTGTGGTCTTCCGTGTCTTCAAGCCGTATGCGCTGGGCGTGACCCTGCTCTCCGGCGGTGTCAGTGTCGAGCTGCACGACGACGGCGACGGCTTCTTCTCCGGGTTGCTGCCGCTGCGCGAGGTGCCCGCGTACCGCCTGCGGGTGCGGTACGAGGGGGCGGAGCTGGAGATCGAGGACGCGTACCGGTTCCTGCCCACGCTCGGTGAACTGGATCTGCATCTGATCGGCGAGGGCCGCCACGAGCAGCTGTGGACGGTGCTCGGCGCGCACCCCATGACCCACCAGGGCGTGACCGGCACCCGCTTCTCGGTGTGGGCGCCGAACGCGCTCGGGGTGCGGGTGGCCGGCTCCTTCAACTTCTGGGACGGCACCGCCTGCCCGATGCGCTCGCTGGGCTCCACCGGGGTGTGGGAGCTGTTCCTGCCGGGCATCGGCGAGGGCGAGCTGTACAAGTTCGAGATCACCCGGCCCGACGGCTCGCGCACCCTGCGCGCCGATCCGCTGGCCCGCCGCACCGAAGTCCCCCCGGCCACCTCGTCCGTGGTCACCTCCTCGCACCATGTGTGGAACGACCAGGAGTGGATGGAGCGCCGCGCCGAGGTGCCCGCGCACCGCGCGCCCTTCTCCGTGTACGAGGTGCACCTGCCGTCCTGGCGCCCCGGCCTCACCTACCGGCAGCTCGCCGAGCAGCTCCCCGCCTACGTCAGGGATCTGGGCTTCACCCATGTCGAACTGATGCCGGTCGCCGAGCATCCCTTCGGCGGCTCCTGGGGCTACCAGGTCACCGGCTTCTACGCGCCCACCGCGCGGCTCGGCACACCCGACGACTTCAAGTACCTGGTGGACGCGCTGCACCGGGCCGGCATCGGCGTGATCATGGACTGGGTGCCAGCGCACTTCCCGCGCGACGACTGGGCGCTGGCCGAGTTCGACGGGCGGCCGCTGTACGAGCACGAGGACCCGTTGCGGGCCGCGCATCCCGACTGGGGCACCCTGGAGTTCGACTTCGGGCGCCGCGAGGTGCGCAACTTCCTGGTGGCCAACGCCCTCTACTGGTGCGAGGAGTTCCACATCGACGGGCTGCGGGTGGACGCGGTCGCCTCGATGCTCTACCTCGACTACTCGCGCGAGCCGGGGCAGTGGACGCCGAACGAGCACGGCGGGCGGGAGAACCTGGACGCGGTGGCGTTCCTGCAGGAGATGAACGCGACCGTCTACCGCAGGGTGCCCGGGGTCGTGACGATCGCGGAGGAGTCCACGGCCTGGGACGGCGTCACCCGGGCCACCCATCACAAGGGTCCCAGCGGCTTCGGCGGGCTCGGCTTCGGCTTCAAGTGGAACATGGGCTGGATGCACGACTCGCTGCAGTACATGAGCCACGACCCGATCCACCGCCGCTACCACCACCACGAGATGACGTTCTCGATGGTGTACGCCTACAGCGAGAACTACGTGCTGCCGATCTCGCACGACGAGGTGGTGCACGGCAAGAAGTCCCTGGTGTCGAAGATGCCGGGCGACTGGTGGCAGCAGCGCGCCAATCTCCGGGCCTACCTCGGCTTCATGTGGGCCCACCCCGGCAAGCAACTGCTCTTCATGGGGCAGGAGTTCGCGCAGGGCTCGGAGTGGTCGGAGACGCACGGCCCGGACTGGTGGCTGCTGGACCCGAACTACGGTGCCGAGGCCGACCACCGCGGCGTGCGCGAGCTGGTCCGCGACCTCAACACCGTCTACCGCGGCACCCCGGCGCTCTGGCAGTGCGACACCGAGCCGTCCGGCTTCCGCTGGGTGACCGGCGACGCCGCCGAGGACAACCTGCTGGCCTTCCTGCGGTACGACGACGGCGGCACCCCGCTGCTCGCGGTCTGCCACTTCGCCCCCGTGGTACGGGACGACTACCGCATCGGCGTCCCCGACGACATCCCCGCCTGGCACGAGACCCTGAACACCGACACGACCCGCTACGGCGGCAGCGGCGTCACCAACCCGGACCCCCTCAAACCAGAACCCCAGGGCTGGCACGGCTTCCCCGCCAGCATCCGCCTGACCCTGCCCCCGCTGGCGACGGTGTGGCTGCGCCCGGCCTGACCCATCCGACCCGCGTGCGCGGGCCTCGCCCGATCACGGGGCCCGCGCGGGCGGGCTGGCCCGGTCACGCGGTCCACGCGGGCGAGCCCAGAGCCGATCACCGGGCCCGTGCCGACGGGCCCAAGCTGAACACCGGAGCCGCGCAAGCGGGCCGGGGCGGGGGCGGCCGGTGTGTACCGCGGCTCCCGCCCGGCCCGGCATGGCCGTCAGGCGACGTCGACCAGGCCCTTCGGCAGGGGCTCGGTGTGGACGATGCCCAGGCGTTGGGTGGCGCGGGTCAGGGAGACGTAGAGGTCGCTGGTGCCGTATCTGCCGGGCTCCACGACCAGGACGGAGTCGAACTCCAGGCCCTTGGCCTGCTTCGGGTCGAGCAGTACGACCGTCCGGGTCAGGTCGGGCTCGGCGCCCGCCGTGAGGCCGTCCGTGCGGGCGGCGATGGTCCGGTGCAGTTCGCGCGGGGCGATGACGGCCAGCCTGCCCTCCTCGGGGGTCAGCTCGCGCACCGCCTCGGCGACCGCGCCCGGCAGGTCGTCCACCGCCCGGATCCAGGGCTTCACACCGGTGCTGCGCACCGAGCTGGGCGGTTCGAAGGAGGGGTTCTCCGCGCGGACCACGGCCGCGGCGACCTCCATGATCTCGGCGGGGGTGCGGTAGTTGACGCCGAGCCGGGTGTGCTCCCAGCGGTCCTCGACATAGGGCGCCAGGATGTCCTCCCAGGAGCCGACACCGCCCGCCTCCGAGGTCTGCGCCGGATCGCCGACCAGCGTCATCGACCGGGTCGGGATGCGCCGCATCAGCATCCGCCACGCCATCGGCGACAGCTCCTGCGCCTCGTCGACGATGATGTGCCCGAAGGCCCAGGTCCGGTCGGCGGCGGCGCGCTCCGCGGCGCTGCGGTGGTCCGCCTCCTCGTGCCGCTCCGCGAAGCGCTCCGCGTCGATGATGTCGTGCGCGGAGAGCACCTCGGAGGCCTCGGGGTCGTCCTCCTCCTTGTCCTCGAACTCGTAGGTCCGGGACGCGTAGGAGACGTCGAGTACGCCCTGCGCGTAGGCGATCTGCCGCAGCCGCTCCTGCTCGGCCCGCTCGCGCTCCAGGCGGTCGTCCTCGCCGAGCAGCTCCGCCGCCTCGTCCAGGAGCGGCACGTCGGCGACGGTCCAGTGCCGGGTGACCGGGCGGCGGACGGCGTCGGCGTCCTCGGGCGGCAGGAACTCGTCGGGTGCGGCGAGGAAGTCGGCGACCAGCTGCTGCGGGGTGAGCCGGGGCCAGAGCCGGTCGATGGCGGCCCACACCTCGGGGTTCTCGGCGAGTTCGTCGCGGATCTGGGTGATGTCGCTCGCGTCGAGCAGGTTGGAGCCGTCGAACGGGTCGGTGCCGATGCGTTCCGCGTACAGGTCGGTGAGGGTGTTGAGGATGTGGCCCTCGAAGTGCTCGCGGGCCGCGTTGTGCGGCAGCTTGGTGGCGCGGGTGCGTTCCCGGGCGACGTTCACCAGGCCGTCGTCGAGCATCAGGATGGAGCGGTCGTGCTCGATGGTGATGACCGGGTCGGGCAGCGACTGCCGGCTGCGGACGACCTCGGCGAGCACGTCGGCCATGCCGGCCCGGCCCTTCACGGCCGCCGCCCGGGGCGTGTCGGTGCGGGTGGCCTTCACCCCGGGGAACAGCTCGCCGACGGTCGACAGCAGCACCCCGGTCTCGCCCAGGCTGGGCAGGACCTCGCCGATGTAGCCGAGGAACGCCGGGTTGGGGCCGACGATCAGCACGGCGCGGCGGGCCAGCAGCTCGCGGTGCTCGTAGAGGAGGTAGGCGGCGCGGTGCAGGGCGACGGCGGTCTTGCCGGTGCCGGGGCCGCCCTCGACGACCAGGACCCCGCGGTGCGGGGCGCGGATGATGCGGTCCTGGTCGGCCTGGATGGTGCGCACGATGTCGGCCATGCGGCCGGTGCGCGCGGAGTTGAGCGCGGCGAGCAGCACGGCGTCGCCGCTGGGGTCCTCGTGCCCGGTGCGGGTCTCGTCGCCGAGGTCGAGGATCTCGTCGTGCAGGGCGGTGACCCGGCGGCCCTCGGTGGAGATGTGGCGGCGGCGCCTGAGCCCCATCGGGGTGTGGCCGGTGGCCAGGTAGAAGGGGCGGGCGACCTCGGCGCGCCAGTCGATCAGGACGGGGGTGCGGTCGGCGTCGTCGGCGCGCAGGCCGATCCGGCCGATGTGGTGGGACTCCCCGGAGGCCAGGTCGATCCGGCCGAAGCACAGCGAGCCGTCCACCGCGTTGAGCGCGGCGAGCAGCCCGGAGCGCTCGGCGACCTGGATGTCCCGCTCCAACCGGGCCTGCATGGGCGTGTGGCCCTGGGCGAGCGCGTCCGTGAGGGAGTCCTCGGTGACGCCCCTGAGGGCGTCCACGCGTGCGTACAGCCCGTCGATGAATTCCTGTTCGCGCCGCAATTCATCGTCCGGAAATTCGGTGTTTGACAATTCCGCTCCCGCCCGGATATACTGTGCTCACTGAACTTCTCCGCGATTCTTCATAATGAAGTCGCGAATCAATGAATATACGCAAGGAAAACCCCCGAGCGCAATTGCCCGGGGGTTTTCCTTTGTCTCGGTGCGGCTCAACCGAGGGGACACGGCCCGGGGTTCAGGCCCGGGCCGTGTCCCGTGTCTCGGTGAGGGGAGGGTGTCGGTGAGGGCCGGATCAGGCCTTCGCCAGCTCCTTCTCACCGCCGCCGGACTCCGGCAGATCCGCACCGTCCGCATCCGCATCCGCGGTCGCGTCGGAGCCGTGGTCGTCCAGGAGGGTCTTCTCGTCGAAGGGCAGCCGGCCCGCCAGCACCTCGCCGACGCGCTCCTTGTCGATCTCCTTGGTCCAGGTGCCCACCAGCACCGTGGCGACCGCGTTGCCGGCGAAGTTGGTCAGGGCGCGGGCCTCGCTCATGAAGCGGTCGATGCCGACGATCAGGCCGATGCCGTCCACCAGGGCCGGCTTGTGCGACTGCAGACCGCCGGCCAGCGTCGCCAGGCCGGCGCCCGTGACACCCGCCGCGCCCTTGGAGGCGACCAGCAGGAACAGCAGCAGCGGGATCTGCTCGCCGACCGACATCGGCGTGCCCATGGCGTCGGCGATGAACAGCGAGGCCATGGTCATGTAGATCATGGTGCCGTCGAGGTTGAAGGAGTAGCCGGTCGGCACGGTGATGCCGACCACCGGCTTGCTGACACCCAGGTGCTCCATCTTCGCGATCAGCCGCGGCAGCGCCGACTCGGACGAGGAGGTGGACAGGATGAGCAGGAACTCCCGGCCCAGGTACTTGAACAGGGTGAAGATGTTCAGGCCCGAGACGATCCGCAGCAGCGCGCCGAGCACCAGGAAGATGAACAGCACACAGGTGACGTAGAAGCCCAGCATCAGCACCGCGAGGCTCTTGAGCGCGTCCAGGCCCGCCGAGCCGGTGACGGCGGCCATGGCGCCGAAGGCGCCGACCGGGGCCGCCCACATGATCATGGCGAGGACCCGGAAGACCAGCCGCTGGATGTGCTCGATCCCGCGCAGGACCGGCTGACCGGCCTTGCCCATGGCCTGCAGGGCGAAGCCGCAGAGCAGGGCGATCAGCAGGGTCTGCAGCACCTCGCCCTGGGTGAAGGCGGACACGATGGTGGTCGGGATGATGCCGAGCAGGAACTCGGTGGTGTCCTTGGCCTCCGCGTCGACCTGGGCGTGCCCGGTCTCCTTCACCGCCTCGGTGACGGCGAGCCCCGCGCCGGGCTCCAGGACGTTGCCGACGATCAGACCGATGGCCAGCGCGACCAGCGACATCACCAGGAAGTAGATCATCGCGATGCCGCCGACGGCGCCGACCTTGGCGGCCTTCCGCACGGAGCCGATGCCCAGCACGATGGTGCAGAAGATGATCGGCGAGATCATCATCTTGATGAGGTTGACGAACCCGGTGCCGATCGGCTTCAGCTCGACCGCGAAGTCCGGTGCGATCAGCCCGACCGCGATTCCGAGTGCGACCGCGATGATCACCGCGATGTAGAGGTAATGCGTGCGGTCCCGTTTGGCTGCGGGGGCCGTTCTCGGGGTGCTGGCGGCCACGGCTGCCCTCCTTGACGTCTTCGTCGGCGACACCGGCGTGCGGCTCACGTCCGGGGAATCATCCGGGGAATTGGGGATTGCCGTGACTATGGCGCGCCCTGTGAGTGCGGTCACCCTTCCGTTCATTTAGTTCACCGGGGCGGGCCCGTGCAGACTGGCGGCATGCGCATCCCCGTCCCCCGGCCCCGCAGCCTCGCGGGCCAGCTGTTCGCCGTGCAGGCCGTGCTCATCGCGGTCGTGGTGGCCGGGTACGCGCTGTTCGCCTACGTCAGCCACCGCGGCCAGGCCGAGGACGCGGCCTGCAGGCAGGCCACGGCGGTGGCCCGCTCGGTCGCCGACTCGCCGTCGGTACGCGCCGCCATCCGCAGCCCCGATCCCTCGGCCGGTCTGCAGCCGTATGCGCTGGCGGTGGTGCGGGACACCGACGTCGACTTCGTCACGATCATGGATCCGCGGGGCATCCGCTGGACCCACCCGGACCCGGAGCAGATAGGGCGCCCCTTCATCGGCCACACGGCCCCGGCCCTGAAGGGCCGCACCTTCACCGAGACCTACACCGGCACGCTCGGCCCGTCCGTCCGCGCGGTGACCCCCATCCGGGACGGCGGCAGGATCGTCGGGCTGGTCAGCGCGGGCATCCGCGTGGAGGAGATCAGCCAGCGGGTGGAGGAGCAGCTCACGGCGCTGCTCGCGGTCGCGGCCGGCGCGCTCGGGCTGGGCGCCATCGGTACCTATGTGATCAACGCGCGGCTGCGCCGGCACACCCACGGCATGAACGCGACCGAGCTCAGCCGGATGCACGACTACCATCAGGCGGCGCTCCACGCCGTGCGCGAGGGGCTGCTGATGCTGGACGGGCAGTACAGGGTGGCGCTGATCAACGACGGCGGCCGGGAGCTGCTGGGCGTGGCGCCGGAGGTGGACGTGGTGGGCAGATCGGTGGCGGACCTGGGCCTGCCGGCCCCGCTGACGGGTGCGCTGCTGGCGTCCGAGCCCAGGGTGGACGAGGTGCACCTCACGGCGGACCGGGTGCTGGTGGTCAACACCTCCCCGGTGTCGGGCGGGGAGCGCCGCGGCACGGTGGTCACCCTGCGCGACGTCACCGAGCTGCAGTCGCTGATGGGCGAGCTGGACTCCGAGCGGGGCTTCACCCAGGCGCTGCGCTCCCAGGCGCACGAGGCGGCGAACCGGCTGCACACCGTGGTGTCGCTGATCGAGCTGGGGCGGGCCGAGGAGGCGGTGCGTTTCGCGACCGCCGAGCTGGAGCTGGCGCAGGCGCTCACCGACCAGGTGGTGGCGGCGGTGAGCGAGCCGGTGCTGGCGGCCCTGCTGCTGGGCAAGACGGCGCAGGCCAACGAGCGGGGCGTGGAGCTGGTGGTGTCGGAGGACAGCCGCCTGGACGACGGCCTGCTGCCGGAGTCCCTCCCGCCGCGTGACCTGGTCACCATCCTCGGCAACCTGATCGACAACGCGGTGGACGCGGCGCAGGGCGGCGTCGGCCCCCGGGTGACGGTGACGGCGCTCACCGAGCGGGGCGAGGAGCTGGTGCTGCGGGTCTGCGACACCGGCCCGGGCGTGGACCCGGACCACGCGGAGGCGGTCTTCGAGCGGGGCTTCACCACCAAGCCCTCCGGCCCCGGCGGACGCGGTCTCGGCCTCGCCCTGGTCCGCCAGGCGGTGAACCGCCACTCGGGCACCCTGACGGTGAGCCCGGCGCCGGAGGGCGGGGCGTGCTTCGAGGCGCGCCTGCCGCTGCGGGCGGCCTCCCCGGCCGCGGTCCCCGGGGGCGGGTCGTGACCGAGCAGCCCATCAGAGTCCTGGTCGTCGAGGACGACCCGGTCGCCGCCGACGCGCATGTGATGTACGTGGGCCGGGTGCCGGGCTTCGTCACCGTCGGCAAGGCGCACACCGGCGGCGAGGCCCGCCGGATGCTGGAACGCGTCCCCGTCGACCTGCTCCTGCTCGACCTGCACCTGCCCGATGTGCACGGCCTGCAACTGGCCCGCTCGCTGCGCGCCGCCGGCCATCACGCCGACGTCATCGCGGTGACCTCGGCCCGCGACCTCGCAGTGGTGCGCGAGGGGGTGTCCCTCGGCGTCGTCCAGTACGTGCTGAAACCATTCACCTTCGCCACCCTCCGCGACCGCCTGGTCCGCTACGCCGAGTTCCACGCGGCCGTCGGCGAGGCCAGCGGCCAGGACGAGGTGGACCGCGCCCTCGCGGCGCTGCGGGCACCGGGCCCGGCCGCGCTGCCGAAGGGGCTGAGCGGCCCGACCCTGGAACGGGTGACCGGCGCGCTGCGCGGCGCCGAGGAGGGCCTCACCGCCACCGGAGTCGCCGAGGCGGTGGGCATCTCCCGCATCACCGCCCGCCGCTACCTGGAACACCTGGTCAACGCGGGCCGGGCCCGCCGCAACCCCCAGTACGGCCAGGTGGGCCGCCCCGAACTGGTGTACCGCTGGGTGCGTGGGAAGTGAGCCGGGCCGCCGAAGGCTGGACCACCGGTGGGCGCGGCACCGCACGCGGGCCGCCGAAGGCTGGACCGCCCGTGGTCGCGGCACTGAAGACCGAACCGCCCATGGACGCGGCGCCGGCAGCCGGGCCGCCGGCCATCAGTCCGGGTTCCCGCCTCCCCCCGTTTCGGCCGCCCTCGCGTACCAGACCACCTGGGAGGCGAGACCTGCCACGGCGAGTGCCTCCAGTACCGACAGGGCGAGGAGCAGGCCGCCGGCGCCGCCGTCCGCCCAGTAGACGATGAGCGCCGCCAGCGGGACCGCGCAGAACGCCGTGAGGTCGATCAGGACCTGGACCGTCTTGCGGAAGCGGCGCCGGGAGTCGCGGCGGTGGGACGCCTCCCAGCCGAAGGTGGTGAAGCCGTCCGAGCCCGGGGCGAGACGGGCGAGACGGGGGCCCAGGTCGTCGCGCACATACAGCCCGATGGCGGTGATCTTCTCGTCGTTGACGAGGTAGGTCCAGCCGAGGACGACGCACACCGGCGGCAGCGCCACGAGCATCGCGGGCTGCTTCGCCTGGGCCGCCGCGGCGATCACGGCGGCGACGACCGCGAGGGTGACATACAGCAGGTTGTCGCGGAAGCCGATCCGCGCCTTCTGCTCGTCCTTCACGCTCTGGTACTCGGCGAGCAGCAACTGCCCGACGGTGAGCTCCTGTTCCGCCACTCGAACATCCCCTCTCCCGGCCCCGGCCCGGGACGGCGGCGGGAGCTGACGTCCCGTCCGTCCGGTCCCGGCCCGCGATCGATTCCCCGCACACTCATTGACCTGACTAGACCACTCAACTTACGTTCGCCGGGCAGCCGTCCACGCGCCACGACGAAGTGCGCCCAGGAGGTCATGCCCGTGCGCCCCACCGCCGCCCTCCCCCACGTCATCGCTCTCACCCTGGCCGCCGCAGCGACCCTCACCGCCTGCGGCGGCGGCTCCGGCAGCGACCCGGACACGCTGAGGGTCTCCTTCAAGCAGTCCACGGACAACAACATCAAGGTGATGGACACCTACATCGCCGGCATCAAGAAGCAGTTCGAGAAGGAGAACCCCGGCAAGAAGGTCGAACTGGTCCCCATCAAGGCCCCGGACGCGGAGTACTACACCAAGCTGCAGCAGATGCTGCGCTCCCCCAAGACCGCGCCCGACCTGGTCTACGAGGACACCTTCCTCATCAACTCCGACATCACCAGCGGGTACTTGAAGCCGCTGGATCCGTACCTGAAGAAGTGGAAGGACTGGGGCCAGTTCATCGGCACCGCCAAGGCCGCCACCCGCGGTGAGGACGGCAAGACCTACGGCGTCCCGGACGGGACCGACACCCGCGGCCTGTGGTACAGCAAGGACATCTTCGCCAAGGCCGGCCTGCCCGAGAGCTGGCAGCCGAGGACCTGGGAGGACGTCCTGGACGCCGCCCGCACCATCAAGAAGAAGGTGCCGGACGTCATCCCGCTGAACGTCTACACCGGCAAGCCGGTCGGCGAGGCCGCCACCATGCAGACCTTCGAGATGCTGCTCTACGGCACCAACGACGGCACCTCGGACCCGCTGTACGACAAGAGCAGTAAGAAGTGGATCAGCGCCGGGAAGGGCTTCGAGGACTCCCTCGCCTTCGTCGAGACGGTCTACAAGGAGAAGCTGGGCCCGGAGGTCTCCGACGCGCTCGACCCGAACGTCGGCACCCGGGTGCGCGGCGAGTGGCTGCCGCAGGGCAAGCTCGGCATCGCGCTCGACGGCTCCTGGCTGCCGCAGGACTGGCTGGAGGGCAGCGGGCACGAGTGGCCCGAGTGGTCGAAGGAGCTGGGGCTCGCCGCGATGCCGACCCAGAAGGGGCAGGCCGCCGGCAAGGTGAGCATGTCCGGCGGCTGGGCCTGGTCGATCCCCGCCAAGGCGGCCAACCCCGATCTGGCCTTCGAGTTCATCAAGACCATGCAGACCAAGGCCAACGCCCAGAAGTGGTACATCGCCAACTCCGGCATCGCGGTGCGCAGGGACGTGGCGAGCGACCCCGAGTACGTCAAGGCGCAGCCCGGCATCAAGTTCTTCACCGACCTGGTGTCGAGCACCCACTACCGGCCCGCCTATCCGGCGTATCCGAAGGTGTCCACCGCCATCCAGGAGGCGATGGAGGGCGTGACCACGGGTGACATGTCGGTCCGGGAGGCCGCCCGCGGCTACGACGAGGCCCTGAAGGACGCCACCGACAACCAGGTCGTCGAGAAGTAGCACGAGAAGCAGCAACGGAACGAGCCCATGACCGCCGCCGCACCGCACACGGGCCCGGAACTCGCCAAGATCCCTCCGGGCCCGCCCGCACCCTCGCCCGCGCCCGCCTCCGCCCGCAGCGGACTGCGCCGTCTGCTGCCCCGCTTCCTGCCGCTGACCCCCGCGCTCGCCCTGCTGCTGCTCTTCCTGGCGGGGCCGATCGCGTACTGCGTGTTCATCGCCTTCACCGACCTGCAGCTGACCGGCCAGGCCGAAGAGTCGTTCACCGGCCTGGAGAACTTCCGCCGGGCGTTCGCGGACGACGAGTTCCTCAACGCCGTATGGCTGACGCTGGTGTTCACGGTGGTGTCGGCGCTGGTCGGGCAGAACACCCTGGGGCTCATCCTCGCCGCGCTGATGCAGCGGGCCTCGAAGCCGGTGCGCACCCTGACCGGTGGCATCGTTGTCACCGCCTGGGTGCTGCCGGAGGTGGTGGCGGGCTTCCTGCTCTACGCCTTCTTCCGCCGGGAGGGCACGCTCAACGCCGTCCTGGACTGGCTCCATCTCCCCACCCAGAACTGGCTGTTCACGCTGCCCATCCTCGCCGTGTCCTTCGCCAACGTCTGGCGCGGCACCGCCTTCTCGATGCTGGTGTACTCGGCCGCGCTGAACGAGATCCCGAGGGAGATCACCGAGGCCGCCGAGGTGGACGGCGCCGGCGGCTGGCGCCGGATGTGGCACATCACGCTGCCGATGATCCGCCGCTCCATCGGCACCACCCTGATGCTCAACACCCTGCAGACGCTTTCGGTGTTCGGGCTGATCTGGGTGATGACCCGGGGCGGGCCGGGCGGCCGGAGCCAGACGCTGCCGCTGTTCATGTACGAACAGGCCTTCCAGAACAGCCTGATCGGGTACGGCACGGCCGTGGCCCTGCTGCTTCTGCTGGTCGGCGCGCTGTTCTCGGCCGTGTACATGCGTCTGCTGCGGACGGAGGTCTGATCCATCGTGTCCCTGCCCCTCCCCCACCGCGCCCGCCCGCTCGCCTCCCGCCGTGCCGCCCGCCCGCTCGCCTCCCGCCGTGCCGCGCGCCGGCTCGCCGCCGACGCGGGCCTGCTGGTGGTGGCCCTCGCGTTCGTGCTGCCGCTGGCCTGGGTGGTGCTGTCCGCGCTCGATCCGCACGCCGGTCTGCGGGTGAAGGCACCGGACGGGCTCACCCTGGAGCACTTCGACGCCATCCTCACCGACGAGATCACCTTCACGCCGCTGCTGAACAGCCTGGTCCTGTGCGGCGGCGCGACCGCGCTGACCGTGGTGTGCGCGGCGCTCGCGGCGTATCCGCTCTCCCGGTTCCGTTCCCGGCTGAACCGGCCGTTCCTGCTGACCATCCTCTTCGCGACCAGCCTGCCGATCACCGCGATCATGGTCCCGGTGTACGCGCTGTTCGTGCAGGTCGACCTGATCGACACCCGGCAGGGGACGATCTTCTTCTTCGCCGCCTCTCAGCTGCCGTTCGCGATCTGGCTGATGAAGAACTTCATGGACGGCGTGCCCAAGGAACTGGAGGAGGCGGCCTGGACGGACGGGGCGTCCACGCTGCAGTCGCTGGTGCGGATCGTGCTGCCGCTGATGGGGCCGGGCGTGGCGGTGGTGACCGTGTTCTCCTTCGTGATGATGTGGGGCAACTTCTTCGTGCCCTTCATGCTGCTGCTGAGTCCGGATCTGATGCCCGCCTCGGTGAGCATCAACGACTTCTTCGGCAACCGCGGCATGGTCGCCTACGGGCAGCTGGCGGCGTTCTCGATCGTCTACTCGACGCCGGTGATCCTGCTGTATGTACTGATCGCACGACGGCTCGGCGGAGGTTTCGCGCTGGGTGGCGCGGTGAAGGGATGACCGGGGACGGGGCGCCGGGGCCGGGGGTGACCGCCGGTCTCCGTAGCTTCATACAATCCGTAACATTGGCCGAACTGACCGTAGTCACCCGCAGGGCGGCTTCTCTAGCTTGTCGGCCGTGCACCGAGCCACCCCCCGACCGAACGATCCCCCGCCTCCTCCGTTCAACGCGCCCGCCGCCCGCCGGCTGCGGGCCGCCCTCGGCATGGGCCCGGACCATGTGGCGCAGACCCTTCGCGCCTCCTACGGGCTGCCGTATGTGACACCGCACCTGGTGGTCGCCTGGGAGCGCGGCACCGCCGCCCCCTCCGGTCCCGAACTCTCCGCGCTGGCGGGGGTGTTGTGGTGCTCCCCCGGTGAACTCATCGGCCGGCCGCGCACCTTGCGCGAGCACCGCATCGCCCGCGGTCTGGCGGCCGAGGACGTCGCCCGCGCGGTGGGGCACGAACTCCGCGCGTATCTGCGGATGGAGGAGACCGGCCAGTGGCGCGGCTCCGACCGGCAGACCGCCGTGCTGGCCGGACTGCTCGCCCTGTCCCTGGCCGACCTGATCACGGTCTCCGGGCACGAGGACCGGCTGGCGGAGCTGCTGCGCAGTGCCGCGACCACGCGCTGGCAGGGGTACGTCCGGCCGGTCGGCAAGCTGGCCCCGCTGGACCGGCGGGTGCTGGAGCGGGCGCTGCAGCGGCTGCACCAGGACTACCAGGGGCACATGGCCGCCACCCTCAGCTGGGGCGGCGGCAGCGGTGACGCGGGGGACGACGGCCGGGAGTTCCTCGAACGCGTCGTCGACCACTTCTGGGCGGCGGTGGAGGAGTACTCCGGCTCCCGGTAGGGGCCTCCCGGTAGGCGACCGGCACAGGCCGGAAGGCGGACTAGAAGACCGACTCGGCCTCGTCCATGCGGTACTTCGGCACCGTCTTCAGCTCCGTGACCGCCTCCGCCAGCGGGACCATCACGATGTCCGTGCCGCGCAGCGCGGTCATCTTCCCGAACTCGCCCCGGTGCGCGGCCTCCACCGCGTGCCAGCCGAAGCGGGTGGCGAGCACCCTGTCGTACGCGGTCGGCACGCCGCCGCGCTGCACATGGCCGAGGATGACCGGCTTGGCCTCCTTGCCCAGGCGCCGCTCCAGCTCGTGGGCGAGGGCGGTGCCGATGCCCCGGAAACGCTCGTGACCGAACTGGTCGATCTCGCCCTTGCCGTAGTCCATGGTGCCCTCGGCCGGGTGCGCGCCCTCGGCGACGCAGATGACGGCGAACTTCTTGCCGCGGGCGAAGCGGGCCTCGACCATCTTGACCAGGTCCGCGGGGTCGAAGGGGCGCTCGGGCAGGCAGATGCCGTGGGCGCCGGCGGCCATGCCGGACTCCAGGGCGATCCAGCCGGCGTGCCGGCCCATGACCTCGACGACCATCACCCGCTGGTGGGACTCGGCGGTGGTCTTCAGCCGGTCCATCGCCTCGGTGGCGACGCCGACGGCGGTGTCGAAACCGAAGGTGCGGTCGGTGGAGGAGATGTCGTTGTCGATGGTCTTGGGCACCCCGACCACCGGCAGGCCCGCGTCGGAGAGCATGCGGGCCGCGGTGAGCGTGCCCTCGCCGCCGATCGGGATGAGCGCGTCGATGCCGAAGTCGCGGATCATGTCGGAGGCGTTCGCGCACGCCTCGCGCAGCCGGTCCCGCTCGAGCCGGGAGGAGCCGAGGATGGTGCCGCCGCGGGCCAGGATTCCGCTGACCGCGTTGAGGTCGAGGGGCCGGTAGCGGCCGTCGAGCAGACCGGAGTAGCCGTCCTCGAAGCCGATGACCTCGTCCCCGTAGTTGTCGACCGCGCGGTGCACGACCGACCGGATCACTGCGTTCAGGCCGGGGCAGTCGCCGCCTGCGGTGAGAACTCCGATGCGCATCGTGCTGTGTCTCCTGGTCGCTGTCGATACCGGTGAGCCAATCCCGATTGTTTCACGTCCCCCGGGGGCGGCGCCGACGCCGGACGAGTGGGCGCCTTAACGAGCGCCGGAGGTATTGTCAAGAGGGTTCTGCTCACCTCCACGGGTGATCTTGCAGACGCCGGTATGACAACGCGGTCCCGGCGCACTCGAACCCCTGCGACAACGCATCACACCCCCGACGACGGCACACCCGGCCCCGACGACGACGATCACCACACCCGTTGAGCCCTGACAGACCCCGACCGACACGGCAAAGCCGACGAAACCAACGAAACGGAGAGCGCGCGTGACCCGCAGCGTGTACGTGACCGGCATCGACCGCGGCGACGGCCGCCAGGTGGTCGAGCTGGGAGTCATGGAACTGCTGACCCGGCAGGTCGACCGGGTGGGCGTCTTCCGCCCCCTGGTGCACGACGGGCCGGACCGCCTCTTCGAGCTGCTGCGCGCCCGCTACCGCCTCTCCCAGGACCCGGCGACCGTCTACGGCATGGACTACCAGGAGGCCTCCGCCCTCCAGGCCGAGCGGGGCACGGACGAGCTGGTCTCCACCCTCGTCGACCGCTTCCACCTGGTCGCCCGGGACTACGACGTGATGCTCGTCCTCGGCACCGACTACGCCGGCACCCAGTTCCCGGACGAGCTGTCACTGAACGCCCGGCTCGCCAACGAGTTCGGTGCCTCGGTGATCCCGGTGGTGGGCGGCCGCAAGCAGACCGCCGAGTCGGTGCGCGCCGAGACCCGCAACGCCTACCGGGCCTACGACACCCTCGGCTGCGACGTGCTCGCCATGGTGGTCAACCTGGTGGCCCGCGAGGACCGGGAGGAGATCGCCGAGCGGCTCGCCACCCGGCTGCCGGTGCCCTGCTGGGTGCTGCCGGACGAACCGGCCCTGTCCGCGCCGACGGTCTCGCAGGTGGCGACCGCGCTGGGCGCCAAGGTGGTGCTCGGGGACGACTCCGGGCTCGCCCGGGACGCCCTGGACTTCGTCTTCGGCGGCGCCATGCTGCCCAATTTCCTCGCCGCGCTGACGCCGGGCTGCCTGGTGGTGACCCCGGGCGACCGCGCCGATCTGGTGGTGGGGGCGCTCGCCGCGCACCGCGCCGGCACCCCGCCGATCGCGGGGGTGCTGCTCACCCTGGACGAGGTGCCCGGCGAGGACATCCTCACCCTGGCCGCCCGCCTCGCCCCCGGCACGCCGGTGCTGTCGGTGTCGGGCACCAGCTTCCCCACCGCGGAGCAACTGTTCTCCCTGGAGGGCAAGTTGAACGCGGCCACCCCGCGCAAGGCGGAGACCGCCCTCGGCCTGTTCGAGCGGTACGTGGACACCGCCGAGCTGACCCGGCGGGTCTCCGCGCCCAGCAGCGACCGGGTCACCCCGATGATGTTCGAGCACAAGCTGCTCGAGCAGGCCCGCTCCGACCTCAGGCGGGTGGTGCTCCCGGAGGGCACCGAGGAGCGCGTGCTGCACGCGGCGGAGGTGCTGCTGCGCCGGGGCGTGTGCGAGCTGACACTGCTCGGGCCGGTGGAGCAGATCCGCAAGAAGGCCGCCGACCTGGGCATCGACCTCGGCGACAGCCAGATCATCGACCCGGCCGTCTCCGAGCTGCGGGACGGCTTCGCCGAGAAGTACGCCGCCCTGCGGGCGCACAAGGGCGTCACCGTGGAGCTGGCCTACGACGTCGTCTCCGACGTGAACTACTTCGGCACGCTGATGGTCGAGGAGGGCCTCGCGGACGGCATGGTCTCCGGTTCCGCGCACTCCACGGCCGCGACCATCCGGCCCGCCTTCGAGATCATCAAGACCAAGCCGGACGCCGCCATCGTCTCCTCGGTGTTCTTCATGTGCCTGGCCGACAAGGTGCTGGTCTACGGCGACTGCGCGGTCAACCCGGACCCGGACGCCGAGCAGCTCGCCGACATCGCCGTGCAGTCGGCGGTGACCGCGGCCCGGTTCGGGGTGGAGCCGCGGATCGCGATGCTGTCGTACTCCACCGGCACCTCCGGCACCGGCGCCGACGTGGACAAGGTGCGCCGGGCGACCGAGCTGCTGCGCGGCCGCCGGCCCGATCTGAAGATCGAGGGGCCGATCCAGTACGACGCGGCGGTGGAGCCGTCGGTCGCCGCGACCAAGCTGCCGGACTCCGAGGTGGCCGGCCAGGCGACCGTGCTGATCTTCCCCGACCTGAACACCGGCAACAACACCTACAAGGCGGTGCAGCGCTCGGCCGGTGCGATCGCCGTGGGACCGGTGCTGCAGGGTCTGCGCAAGCCGGTCAACGACCTGTCCCGGGGTGCTTTGGTGCAGGACATCGTCAACACCGTCGCCATCACCGCCATCCAGGCCCAGAACGACTCCACGACCGGGAAGGCTGCCGCCCAGTGACTGCCACGCGTGTCCTCGTCCTCAACTCCGGTTCCTCGTCGGTGAAGTACCAGCTGCTCGAGATGCGTGACAGCAGCCGGCTGGCCACGGGACTGGTGGAGCGGATCGGGGAGCAGACCTCCCGGGTGAAGCACACCTCGGCGGCGGCCGGGGACGGCCGGGAGCGCACCGGTCCGATCGCCGACCACGACGCCGCGCTGAAGGCGATGGCCGAGGAGCTGGCCGCGGACGGCCTGGGCCTGGATTCCCCCGAACTCGCCGCGATCGGCCACCGGGTGGTGCACGGCGGCAAGTACTTCACCGAGCCGACCGTCATCGACGACACCGTGCTCTCCGAGATCGAGCGGCTGATCCCGGTGGCGCCGCTGCACAACCCGGCCAATCTCACCGGCATCCGCACGGCCATGACGCTGCGCCCCGACCTGCCGCAGGTGGCGGTCTTCGACACCGCCTTCCACACCACGATGCCGGAGTCGGCCGCCCGCTACGCGATCGACGTGGCGACCGCCGACGCGCACCGCATCCGCCGCTACGGCTTCCACGGCACCTCGCACGCGTATGTCTCGCGGGAGACGGCACGGCTGCTGGGCCGGGCACCCGAGGACGTCAACGTGATCGTGCTGCACCTGGGCAACGGGGCCTCCGCCTCGGCGGTGCGGGCCGGCCGGTGCGTGGACACCTCGATGGGGCTGACCCCCTTGGAGGGGCTGGTGATGGGTACGCGATCCGGAGACATGGACCCGGCCGTCATCTTCCATTTGATGCGCGTCGGGGGAATGTCCGCCGACGAGATCGACACCCTGCTCAACAAGAAGAGCGGTCTGATCGGGCTGTGCGGTGACAACGACATGCGGGAGATCCGCCGCAGGATCGACGAGGGTGATGAACAGGCGAAGCTGGCGTTCGACATCTACATTCACCGGTTGAAGAAGTACATCGGTGCCTATTGCGCCGTTCTCGGGCAGGTGGACGCGGTGGCCTTCACCGCCGGGGTCGGCGAGAACTCGGCGGAGGTGCGCGCGGCGGCCGTGGCGGGCCTGGAGCCGCTGGGTCTCGCGGTCGACGCGGAGCGCAACGCGGTACGCGGCGAGGGGCCGCGGCTGATCTCGCCCGAGGGCGCGCGGGTCGCGGTCGCGGTGGTTCCGACGGACGAGGAAATGGAGATCGCCACTCAGACATACGCACTGGCCGGAAACAACGACTGAGAACAAGTGAGCGTCGGGAATCTCATTTGTATATTCCGCCAGACGGAATATTCCGCTGCGAAACAAACCGATAGGATCGCCCCCATGCGCCGTTCGAAAATCGTCTGTACTCTCGGCCCCGCGGTCGACTCCCACGAGCAACTCGTCGCCCTGATCGAAGCCGGCATGAACGTGGCCCGCTTCAACTTCAGCCATGGCAGCCACGCCGAGCACCAGGCCCGCTACGACCGGGTCCGTGCCGCGTCCAAGGAGACCGGCAAGGCCATCGGTGTCCTCGCCGACCTCCAGGGCCCCAAGATCCGCCTCGAGACCTTCGCCGAGGGTCCCGTCGAACTGGTACGCGGTGACGAGTTCACCATCACGACCGAGGACGTGCCGGGCGACAAGAAGATCTGCGGGACGACCTACAAGGGGCTGCCGGGCGACGTCTCCCGCGGCGACCAGATCCTGATCAACGACGGCAACGTCGAGCTGAAGGTGCTGGACGTCGAGGGCCCGCGGGTGAAGACGATCGTCATCGAGGGCGGCGTCATCTCCGACCACAAGGGCATCAACCTGCCCGGCGCGGCCGTGAACGTGCCCGCGCTGAGCGAGAAGGACGTCGAGGACCTGCGGTTCGCCCTGCGGATGGGCTGCGACCTGGTCGCGCTGTCCTTCGTGCGGGACGCCAAGGACATCGCCGACGTCCACCGGGTGATGGACGAGGAGGGCCGCCGGGTCCCGGTCATCGCCAAGGTGGAGAAGCCGCAGGCGGTGGAGAACATGGAGGACGTCGTGATGGCGTTCGACGGCGTGATGGTCGCCCGCGGCGACCTGGCCGTCGAGTACCCGCTCGAGAAGGTCCCCATGGTGCAGAAGCGCCTGATCGAGCTGTGCCGCCGCAACGCCAAGCCGGTGATCGTGGCGACCCAGATGATGGAGTCGATGATCACCAACTCCCGGCCGACCCGCGCCGAGGCCTCCGACGTGGCCAACGCGATCCTGGACGGCGCGGACGCGGTGATGCTGTCGGCGGAGTCCTCGGTCGGCGCCTACCCGATCGAGACGGTCCGGACGATGTCGAAGATCGTCCAGGCGGCCGAGCAGGAGCTGCTGTCCAAGGGCCTGCAGCCGCTGGTGCCGGGCAAGAAGCCGCGCACACAGGGCGGTTCGGTGGCCCGCGCGGCCTGCGAGATCGCCGACTTCCTCGGCGGCAAGGGCCTGGTGGCCTTCACCCAGTCGGGTGACACCGCGCGGCGGCTGTGCCGTTACCGCGCCGAGCAGCCGATCCTGGCGTTCACCACCGACGAGAGCACCCGCAACCAGCTGACGCTCAGCTGGGGCGTGGAGCCGCACGTGGTGCCGTTCGTCAACAGCACCGACGAGATGGTCGAGCTGGTCGAGCAGGAGCTGGTCCGGCTCAGCCGGTTCAACGAGGGCGACATCGTGGTGATCACCGCCGGCTCCCCGCCCGGCGTCCCGGGCACCACCAACATGGTCCGCGTCCACCACCTGGGCGGCCCGACCAGCTGACGGTCTCCGGCCGGCTGACGAGACCGCCTGACGCACGTTCGGCCAAGACGCCGAGGGCGCCCCCTGAGGATCAGGGGGCGCCCTCGGTGTGAGCGGCTCCCGAAGTGGTCTTGACGCGGGCTCAGTCCGTGACGAACTGGTGCAGTCCGGGCACGTGCAGGGTGCCGCCGAACTGGCCGGCCTGCTGCACCTTCACATTGGTGAAGTAGATCAGCGGGATGTTCAGCGGCGGCGGGTGCTCCGGGTCGAACGTGACGGGTATCAGCCCGAGCAGGTTGCCGGATATGCGCTCCGTGTACATCACGGTGTCGCCGTTGCGGATGGTGGACGTCGAGCCCTTCGCGGCCTGCACGTGGTACGTCTTGCCGGACTGCGGGTCCTTGACGGTCTGGTGCAGGTCGCCGATGTCGGTGCCGTCCGAGACGACGTACTTCAGCACCTTCTTGGTGGTGCCGTTGGCCGTCTTCACCTTCACGATGCCCTTGTAGTCGGCGCCCTTCAGCAGCAGCGAGCTGGCGTCCAGGAACCAGGGGTCGTCGGGCAGCGGGACGGTGTTGTCGATGCCGCCCTCGGCGTCGGTGGCGACCGGGCAGTCCTCCGGGTCGACCGTGGCGCTCTCCGACGGGCTCGGCGAGGCCGAGACCTCCGGGGCGGCCTCCTCGGCGGCCTTCTCGGCCTTCTCGGCGGCTCCCTCGACCGCCTCGCCCGCGCCCTCGGCCGCCTCGCCCGCCGTGCCGGCGGCGTCCTCGGCGGCCTCCTTCGCGGCACCCGCGGCCTTCTCGGCGGTCTCCTCGGCCTTGTCTCCGGCGTCCCCGGCCGCCTCGGCGGCCTTCCCGGTCTCCGAGGGCGACGGGGCGGGGCTCTCGCCCTCCTCCGCCTTGGCAGCCTCGCCCGGCGTGAGGACGTCCTTGATCCCGTCGCCGATCTTCTCCAGGAGGTTCTTGTCGGTCTCCGAGGGGGACGGCGCGGGCTGCTCGGAGGCGGAGGCGGACGGTGCGGGCTCGGCCTTGTCGCCGGAACCTGAATCCGGCGAAGAGGACGTGCCCTTGCCCGCCTGCTCCCGCGCACCGGCCTCCGGGGCCTCCTGCGCATCCGGCTTCTCGGCCGGCTTCTCCTCGGCACCGTCGCTCGCCGAGGGGGACGGCGTGGGCGACGCGGAGGCGTCGTCCTTCTCCTTGTCCTTGTCCTTGGCGTCCTTCTCGGCGTCCTCCGCGGCCTCGATCGCCGTCAGGCAGTCCTTGTACTCGTCCGCGGTCAGGCTGTTCGACGAGCCAGGCTCGTCCTTGGCCTGGGCGAGCGTGGGAGTGAACCCCATGCCCATCAGGACCGCGGTCGGCATAGCCGCGAGGGCTATCGCCTTGCCCGCCGGCATCTGGAACCTGGTGAACAGCGGCTTCTTGGGAGCCGCGTGGCGCGGCCCGGTTCTCACACGGGACGCCTCCGCATCAGCCCCGTGGGTCACCTCGTCAGCCGGCACTGTGCCTCCCGTTCGCCCCGTTCGCCGGGCTCGTTCCTGACAGATCGTTCGGCTCGCCCACCGTGGTGTCGTCGACGGACTTCAGCAGCGTGGTGTCGCTGTCCGCGCCCTGAGGGGCGCCGCCCTGGTTCCCCGCGGCGGCCGCGGGCTTGTCCTCGGGCAGTGTGCCCGGCGCCCACGACACGGCCATCGCCCCGCCCACGAGGGCGAAGAGGAAGCCGATGAGGAAGCCGCCGAGGTTGGAGACGGGAATGGACACCAGCGCCAGCAGGATCGCGGCGACACCCGCGAAGACCCGTACGTGCTTCTGGAACCAGAGGCTGACGCCGAGGACGACGAGCAGCACGCCGATGATCAGGGACCCGGCGCCCGCCGTGGTCGCCATGGCCAGCGTCAGATGTCCGATCTGGAGGTTCGCGTACGGGAAGTAGGCGATGGGGAATCCGCCGAGCATGACGAACAGGCCGGCCCAGAACGGCCGCGCGCCCCGCCAGGCGCGGAACTGCAGCCTCCGGCGAGTGAACTGGCCGGATGCGGCAGGAGTCTCGGCGCTCATGGAAAACAGCTCCCTGGTACGGCGTTGCTGTGGTGATGATGTGCCCCGCACGTGAAGACGGGGCCGGAAGGTGGACGGGCGGGGGCGCCGGTGGCTCCCCCGCCCGTCACAGAGTGCTCAGTAGCACTCCTTGACACCCTTCGAGAGCGACATCTTCAGGCCGCTCAGCTTGAAGGTTCCGGCGGTGGTGGCCCACGCCGTCTGCTTCACGTCGGTCAGCGTGGCCGACTCGGCCTGCTGAGCGAACCCGTACGGGTTGGCCTGCTCCTTGCCGCCCTTCATGCCGGGACCCTTGTTGGCGTCCTTGGCCGCAACACCGATGTCGATGTTGTTGAAGGTGGCGTTGGCCTCGAGGTCCTCGACGTCGATGTAGAGGTTCTCGGCCTCGACCGGCTTGTCGGCACCGGCCTTCAGCATGAGGCTGACATTGCCGAAGAACGGCACGTCCGGGGTGACCACGGACTGGCACATGTTCCGGATCTTCGCGGACTTGAACGCCGAGACGGCGACGGGGTGAGCCGTCTTCTCGCCCTTGAGCGTGTAACCCGAGTCGATCGCCCCGTACTGGGAGAAGCCCGTACCGTCGAGCCGGTCCGCCGTCACCTTGAACGACTGGCCGGAGACGCTGAACGAGGCGGCGAGAGCACCCTGCGCGAGGGCGACACCTATCGCTGCCGTGGCGGCGACGCTGGGCACCATGACCACAGCGAACCGCTTCCATCTGGTCCCGCCACGCACCTGGGACTCCATATTTCCTCCTTCTCGGACGTACATCTCCTGCTCCGACCCGCCGCCTTGGACGACGGCTCAGCCGGGCAGGGATGGGAGAAGTGCTACGTCCTCGGGAAGGAGAGCGCCTGCACCCGGCGGCGCACAAAGGCGCCCGAGTCACCGGCGTTCACCCCCGAGCGACAACCACTGGTCGCGCCTGACACGCATCACGCACAACCCTGCCGGACAGGCTTCGCCGAGTGGGCGAAGACCCCCCTGTCCAAGAGCCGGCACCACTGCCGCCGGCTCTGCTCGGTGGGGACCCAGGAAGTCCCGTGACCCGACCGGCTGTCGGGCGCGGGAATGGACCGAGCGTCGCCGATCGTGGTGCATTCTCGCCGCCCGCACAAGGGGGTTCGTTACTGGCTAGTAACGGGCCGATAACCACGACACGACGCAGGGGTCCCGGTCGGCAACGCAGGGTGTCCCGGAGGTGGTGTGCAAAACCATTGATCACTGGACAGAACCCGACAGATCAACGGCCGCGGTTTACTCGCAGTAACAGCGGCCGCGATTGCCAAGATTTGGCAAAGCGCGGCCGCAGCGACCTCTTCTCGACCACTCTTTCACTCGGGCACCAGGGTTCCGGTACCCGGCGGGGCGGGCGTGTACCAGCCGCGCGCCCCGCTCACACGGTCACGCGCGCCGCTTCAGAACAGGGCGCGGGCCAAGGCTCTGCGCGCGGCGACCACGCGCGGATCCTCGGCGCCGACGACGTCGAACATCTCCACCAGCCGCACCCGGGCGGCCTCCCGGTCGTCACCCTTCGTGCGCGAGACGGTGTCGATGAGCCGGCCGAAGGCGTCCTCGACGTGCCCGCCCGCCAGATCCAGGTCGGCGGCGGCGATCTGCGCGGCGGCGTCGTTCGGCTTCTCGGCGGCGTCCCGGCGCACCTGCTGCGGGTCCATGTCCCGCACCCGCTGGAGCAACTCCGCCTGGGCGAGGCCCAGTTTGGCCTCCGTGTTGCCCGGCTCCTCGGCCAGCACGTTCTTGTACGCCTGGATGGCACCGGGCAGGTCGCCCGCGTCCAGCGCCTGCACGGCGGCGTCCAGCAGGGCGTCGTGCGGTCCGGCGGGCCTGGCCTCGGCGGTCTTGCCCGCACCGCCCGGCTCCGCCTCGGGGTCGACGACCAGCCCGGTGAGGCCGAAGCGCTGCTCGGCGACCTGCACCAGCTGGTCCAGGGTCTGGCGGATCTGCGCCTCGCCGGCCGCGCCCTGGAAGAGCGGCAGGGCCTGGCCGGCCACCACCGCGAAGACCGCCGGGATCCCCTGGATCCCGAACTGCTGCATCAGCATCTGGTTGGCGTCGACGTCGATCTTGGCGAGGAGGAAGCGCCCGTTGTACTCGACCGCGAGCCGCTCCAGCACGGGGCTGAGCTGCTTGCAGGGCTCGCACCACTCGGCCCAGAAGTCGATGACGACCGGGACCTCGGTGGAGCGCTGCAGGACCTCGCGCTCGAAGCCGGCCTCGTCGACGTCGACGACGAGATCGGCCGGGGAGACGGCACCGGTGCCGCCGCCCTTGCGCGCCGCTTCGGCGCGCGCCTGCTCCGCCTTCGCCTTGGCCTCCTGGGCCGCCTTCACCGCGGCGAGGTCGACGACTCCGCTCATGGACATGTTCCGTGGCTGCATGCGTCTATCCTCCCCCGTACTGCGCGCCTGCGTGAAAACCGCGGTGAAAGCCAGGCTTGCGAGGGCTGCGCGCCCCCGCCGAGCCTGCGGTGTGTTCGGCGCCGGGGTCCCCACCCCGCGCCTGAAGGTGTCGCTGTGGTTGTCGCTCCGGCACGTCGGTCACTCGTGCTTTCGCTACGACTCGTAGCGTAATGTCAAGCGGAGCCGGAGGGACCCCTTCAGCCGGTGATCTCCCTCACGACTGCACGGAAACGGCCGGTTATGGTCGTTCCATGCAGACCCGCACCCCGGCAGGCCGCACCGGCCGCCCCCGCAGCGCCAGCGCGGACGCCGCGATCCTGGCGGCCACCCGTCAGGCGCTGGTGGAGCTGGGCTGGTCCAAGCTGACGCTGGGCGACGTGGCGACCCGCGCCGGGGTCGCCAAGACGACCCTCTACCGCCGCTGGTCGGGCAAGAACGAACTGGTCGTCGACGCGGTGGCGGAGCTCTTCGACGAACTGAGCCTGCCCGACCGCGGCTCGCTCGCCGCCGACATCGAGGGCGTGGTGCTCCAGTTCGCCTCGATCCTGGCCCGCCCCGAGGCGCGCAGCGGCCTGATGGCGGTGGTCGCCGAGGCCACCCGCGACGAGGCTCTTCGCGAGCGCATCCGGGCGTCCATCGTCGACCGGCAGAAACGGCTTGTTCTCGCCGGGCGGTCCCGCGCGGAGCAGCGCGGCGAACTCCCGCCGTCCACGGATCCCGAGGAGTCGGCCCGCACGGTGGACCTGATCTTCGACATGGTGGCCGGAGCGGTGGTCCACCGCACCCTGGTCAGCGCGGAGCCGGCGGACGAGGCGTGGGTCAGGAGCTTCACCAGGGTGCTGCTGCACGGCCTGGCGGCCGCGTAGCGACAGCGAAGCCGCAAAGCACCCGGAAGCCCCGCGAATCCACTACCGCCCGGAAGCTTCGCGAATCCATCACCGCCCGGGAGCCCCGCGATCCACCATCGCCCGGGACCCTCGGAAGGACCCCGGGCGACCGGTGTTTCAGTGCTCCGGCAGGACTCTCAGAACCCGGCGGTACCCGGCGAGGTCTCAGAACCCGGCGGTACCCAACGGGGTCTCAGAACCCGGCGGGGTTTCTCAGAACCCCGCGGGCTCGGTGTACACGCCCCACTCGTCGCGCAGCGCGCCGCAGATCTCGCCCAGGGTGGCCTCCGCCCGCACGGCCTCGAGCATCGGCTCGATCATGTTGGCGTCGGACCGGGCGGCCTCGATCATCGCGTCCAGGGCGCCGCGCACCGCCGCCTCGTCGCGGGCGGCCTTGCGCTCCTTCAGCAGGCGCACCTGCTCGCGCTCCACCTCGTGGCTGACCCGGAGGATCTCCAGGTCGCCGGTGACGGAGCCGGTGTGCACATTGACGCCGACGACCTTCTTGTCGCCCTTCTCCAGGGCCTGCTGGTAGCGGAAGGCGGACTCGGCGATCTCGCCGGTGAACCACCCGTCCTCGATCCCGCGCAGGATGCCGGAGGTCATCGGTCCGATCGGGTGCTTGCCGTCGGGGTGGGCGCGCAGGCCGCGCTCCTTGATCTGGTCGAAGATCTTCTCCGCGTCCGCCTCGATCCGGTCCGTCAGCTGCTCGACGTACCACGAACCGCCCAGCGGGTCCGCGACGTTGGCGACGCCGGTCTCCTCCATCAGCACCTGCTGGGTGCGCAGCGCGATCTCGGCGGCCTGCTCGCTCGGCAGGGCGAGGGTCTCGTCCAGGGCGTTGGTGTGCAGGGAGTTGGTGCCGCCGAGCACCGCGGCCAGCGCCTCCACGGCGGTGCGCACCACGTTGTTGTACGGCTGCTGGGCGGTCAGCGAGACACCGGCGGTCTGGGTGTGGAAGCGCAGCCACTGCGCCTTCTCGGTCTTCGCGCCGTAGACGTCCCGCATCCAGCGGGCCCAGATCCGGCGCGCGGCGCGGAACTTGGCGATCTCCTCGAAGAAGTCGACGTGCGCGTCGAAGAAGAACGACAGGCCCGGACCGAACACGTCCACGTCCAGGCCGCGGCTGAGGCCCAGCTCCACGTACCCGAAGCCGTCCGCGAGGGTGTACGCCAGCTCCTGCGCGGCCGTCGCGCCGGCCTCACGGATGTGGTAGCCGGAGACGGACAGCGGCTTGTAGGCGGGGATGCGCGCGCTGGTGTACTCCATCAGGTCGCCGATGAGGCGCAGATGGGGCTCCGGCTGGAAGAGCCACTCCTTCTGGGCGATGTACTCCTTGAAGATGTCCGTCTGCAGCGTGCCGTTGAGCACGGAGGTGTCCACGCCCTGGCGCTCGGCGGCCACGAGGTACATGCAGAAGACGGGCACGGCCGGCCCGCTGATCGTCATGGACGTGGTGACGTCCCCGAGCGGGATGTCCTTGAACAGGACCTCCATGTCGGCGGCCGAGTCGATGGCCACGCCGCAGTGGCCGACCTCGCCGAGCGAGCGGGGGTCGTCGGAGTCTCGGCCCATGAGCGTCGGCATGTCGAAGGCGACGGACAGGCCGCCTCCGCCGTTGCCGAGGATCATCTTGTACCGCTCATTGGTCTGCTCGGCGTTCCCGAACCCGGCGAACTGCCGGATGGTCCAGGTCCGCCCCCGGTACCCCGTCGGATACAGCCCGCGCGTGAACGGGAACTCACCCGGCCACCCGATCCGCTCGAACCCCTCGTACCGGTCCCCGGGCCTCGGCCCGTACACCGGCTCCACGGGATCCCCGGAGAGCGTGGTGAAATCGGCGTCCCGCTTGCGAGCAGCGTCGTACCGGGCCTGCCAACGACGGCGGCCCTCCTCGATGGCGTCAGCGTCCATGCTTCAAATTTACTTGGACGTCCTACTAAATGTCGATGGCTGACCGCCGTGCGCTGCTCCGCACGGCGGTGACCAGCGAAAACGTTACGCCTTGGCGACCGCGGGCGACTCGCCGTCGACGGTCGCCTCCAGCTCGCGGCTGATCCTGCGCTCCACGAAGAACGCGGCCGTCGGGACGGTGCCGGCCAGCAGGACCCAGAGCTGCTTCTTCACCGGCCACTTCGCCTTGGAGCCCAGGTCGAAGGCGAAGATCAGGTACAGCACGTAGAGCCAGCCGTGGGCGATGCTGACCACCTGGGTGAAGTCGGCCGCGCCGTCCATCTTCAGCGCGTACTTGCCGATCATGCCGATCGTCAGGGCGACGAGAAGCACACCGGTGACGTAGGCCATGACGCGGTAGCGGGTCAGCACGCTCTTCTTCATGGAGTCGAGCGTAACCGGCGGTTCCGGGAGATCTTGGACCGGGTCACCGGAACCTGCGGTGACGATCAGCGCACGGCCCCCTCGGGCCACAGGACGCGCACCGGAACACCGTTCCGATTCGCGTATGCGACCACGTCCGCCGTGCCGCCGTACCCTCGGGCGGGCTTGCCGTCCCACACGGCCAGCAGCTCGTCGGACAGGTCCACGAGAATCTCCGAGCCCGCCATGTGCGCCTCGGACGTCGACTCGTCCATGCCGGTCTCATGGATCTCGGACGCCTGCCGCAGCAGGGCGTCGTAGGCGGCGTGGTGCCACTCCGGGAGGCCCTCCCGGTAGCCGGCCGCCGGAACGACGACCTCCAGGCGCCCGCCACGCTTCACCACGGCCTCGGCGAACCAGGAGTCGGGCCCGTCCGCGAGACACGAGACGCCGACCAGTCCGGCGGGGTCGTAGTCGCCCACCACCTGCTCGAGCATCGCCCGCACCCGCCGCTCCACCCCCGCGTCCAGTCCACGGTGCCCGGTGATCCCCACCCGCATGGCTGTCCTCCTACAGATACGCGCCGTGCAGGCGCTCGTCGAAGTCACGCACCACTTTGGGCGGTGCGCCGGTCGTCAGGGTGCGGCGCAGGGCACGGGCCCGTTCCACCACACGCCCGGACTTGTACGTCAGCCCCGTGTCGAGCGCCCACCGGGCGAGCGCGAACGCCGGTTCGATCCGACCGCCGGCGAGGTGTCCGGCGGCGATGTCGAGCACCAGCAGTGCACGCTGCTTCGCATGATCGGTGGCAAGGGCCTCCACGTCGTCCGAGAGCACCCAATCGGCCAGGCCCAGCCGTGCTCCGCAGGTCACCCGGTATGCGGCCACCTTCTCCGGGTCGAAAGCGAACACCCAGGGCCAGGGCGGAGGGTCCTCGGGCAGCGCCTCGGCCGCCGCACGGCTCGCGGTCAACGCTCGGTCGGTCGAACGGCGGTCGCCACCGGCGGCATGGGCAAGGGCCTCCACGGACAGCAGCCAGGCCTCCGCCACCGGCGGACACCGGTCCCCCAGCACGCGCCGGGCTCGTCCAGCCAGATTGAGGGCCTCGGTGCCGTTGCCCGCGTGAGCCTCGAATTGGGCCAGACTGCCCGCCTGGTAGGCCACCAGGAGCGGATCGCCGGAGGACCGGGCCGCCTTGAGCGCGGATCCGTACCAGGCACGAGCGGACCCGTTGTCACCCATGTCCCAGGCCAGCCATCCGGCGAGGCTCGCGGCCTCACTGCCCACCGCAGCGAGACGGTGGCGATCGCCCTTTCCCGTCGCCGTGGCGGTGATGCTCTGGATCAGCCGCATGTGCGACTTGACGGCCTCGGAAAGATCATGAGACGGCGTGGAACCGTCGAGTCTGCGATAGGCCGACGTCGAGAGTCTCAGAACGGCAGCCCGTCCTTCCGAGGGGCCGTCCCTGTGGGGCAGCGCGGTCAGCACCGGCGTCGCCGCTGTCGCCGCGACGCCGCCGAGAAATCGTCGTCGATCCACGTCATCATCACCGTTCACATGTCCTGGCGAGCGGCTGTCCGCAAGCCCGACCCAGGACGGCGGAATCCCCAGGTGGGCCGACGCCGCCGCCAGGACGTCCATGCTGTATGTGCGGGCGCCTCGCTTCTCCAGCCGTGAGACGGCCGACTGCGAGAGACCGATCGCGCCGCCGAGTTGCGCCTGGGTCATGCGACGGTCCTGCCGGACCAGTTCGATGACCTTGCCGTAGTCCCCCGCCCGGGCTGCCTCCCGGACTGCTTTCGCCTGCCACACAGCGGCACCCCCACGTAACGGCTTCCCTCACGTTAAGAGCTCTAGCGGCACCGGACGTCTGCCCGTACCCGCCATGCGGATATCCGTATGCGGGGGCCGTATGGGTGATGGTCCCACAGCGCAGCGTGACCGTTGACTGACTGTCAGACCAGCAACGGACCCATGACCAGGGGACGTTCTGGACGCGGCGAACTCCTATCCGGCTCCGGCGGATGGTCGCCGCATGCCCCAGCCGCTCGAGCGTGAGGCCGCGATGCCCTGTATGACCGCGAAACGATCACTCCTCATCGTTCCCCGACTGCACGCCCGTGGTGCGGGACGCCCCTGCTACGACATGCACCTCGCCCGTCAAATCCGGAGCGCAGCGCTCGCCCGCCGCGCGGTACGCACCGTGCTGATGTGCTGGGGGCTCCCGGGTGCTCTTGTGTCGGACGCCGAACTGATCGCCTGCGAATTGATCACCAACGCAATCCTGCACGCGGACCCCGCCCGAAGAACACGGCCCGGACACTGCCGTCTGACCCTGGAGCGTCCGGCGCGGCACGCTGTCCGGATCGAGGTCTCCGACAATTCCGCGGCCCTGCCGGCGAAGCGTGAGCCGGGTGAGGACGAGCCCGGTGGTCGCGGCCTGGTTCTTGTGGAGGCCCTCGCCGCCGACTGGGGTGTGACCCTCCGTCCTCCCGGCAAGGTCGTCTGGGCCTTGCTGCGGACCCAGCCGTGAGCGGAGCTCATGCGCGCCCCCGGCCGAGCGGCCCCGGCTCTGCCGTCGCCGTCCTGGCCGTCCTGGGGCTGACGCCACCCGTGGTCGTCCTCAGCCCGCGCCTCTTTGACTCGCTCCCCGTGCCTGCACCGCCGTCAGGCTTCGACCCCTCACCGCCGGCGGAGCAATCCGCTTGTCATCACCCGACGCAACCCTCGGAGGGCAATACATGACCGCCCCGACCCTGTCGCCGTTCTTACCGTCCGGCACCGACTGGACTGCACTACGGAACTTCGCCGTCCTGCGCGGACAGTTCCGGGTCTCACTGACGCCGCTGTGCAACGAAGCGTGCTGGTTCTGCCACAACGAGGGAGATGTACCGCCGCCCCACACGCGACGGCACCGCGAGGTGCGTCCGCGCCCCGGATCGCTGACGGCCGGCGACTATCTCAGCGTGCTGCGCGAGGTGATCACAGCCGGGCTGAAACGCATCTACTTCACCGGCGGTGAACCGCTCCTGTCACCGCTCGCAAGGCCAGTGCTCACAGCACTCCCCGAGGTCGGCCCCGACGGTTCCTACACGTTGATCACCAACGGCAGTCTCGTGCGCCGCCATGCCGAGTGGCTGTCGACCACCCGCCTCGACAAGGTCAAAGTCTCCCTGCACTACTTCTCGGACGCCAGCCTGTACGAGATCGCGCGCGTACGTTTCGGCATCGCCCGGATCCTCGACGGCATCGAGGCAGCACGGGAGCTGTTCGATCGCGTGGAGCTGAACACCCTTCTCCAGCGTGAGAACGCGCACGAGATTCCGGCCATCCTGGACTACGCCCTGGAACGACGGCTCCCCATGCAGTTCATCGAGCTGGTGGGCACCGACTTCAACGAGGCCCACCGGAGCTCCGCCGTGACCGCCGATCGGCTTGTGGCGCAGCTGCGGGGCCTCACCACGGACGAGCGCACCGAGATCGCCGGTGTCGGCCAGGGGCGCCGTGTGTTCCGCGTGGACGGCGTGGAGGTCGAGATCATCCAGCGGGACCTGGGACGCCACCACGTCGGCCAGTGCGGCACCTGCCCCCTGAAGCCGAAATGCGTCGAAGGGTTCTGGTCACTGCGCCTTGACCACGCCGGCGGGCTCCAGCCGTGTCTCCTGCGGGACGACCTGCGACTGGATCTCCGTCCCTTCCTCGCCGAAGGCGCCGGCACCGCTTCGGCGATCGCCCGCCATTTGTCCGCGTTCACCGAGGGCACGCTGTGAGCCTCTTGTACGGCGCCTACTCGCCCGGCACGCCTCGCCGGGCGAGAGGGCCGTTCATCGTGCTGGAAGGGATCTCCGGCATCGGGAAGTCGACCCTCGCCCGTGTCCTGGCGGCACGTCTGAACGCCGGAACTCTGCACACCGTGCCCGACTTCTACATGCCATGGGCGCCGGTCATGAACGCGCACACCCGCGCGCTTCCGCAGTTCGCGTTCTACCTGTCCGGAGCACTTCACGCCTCCGACATCGTCCGGCGCCACCTGGCCCAGGGCCCCGTCGTCTCCGATCGCTATGTGTCGTCGGTGCTCGCCTACCACTCGGCCGTCCACGAGCTGGACCTGGCACAGGTCACGGCGCTTCTGGCTCCGTTCCGCACCTACTTCGCCCCACCGGACCGCACGTTCTACCTGCGGTGCACCGACCGGACGCTCCACAACCGGATGGCTCGCAAGAAGGACCGCAACCAGGACGACCACGACATGATCACGGTGCCAGGACGTCTGGAGCGTCTCCGCGCGAACTTCGACAAAGTGGCCGCCAACGACCCCACTGCCGTCATCATCGACACGGACGACCGCACCCCCGGCGAACTCGCCGACATCATCACTCGTCACCTGACAGAACCGAGCACATGACCGAATCCCCGAATCTGAAGGACGCGTCTGTCATCGTCGCCGTCGACGATGACAGACGCGTCGCCGTCCTCAGCTCCGCCAGCGCCGGGCATGGCGAGCTGTTCCTCCCCGGAGGCCGGAGAGACCCCGGTGAGATGCCCGAGCAATGCGCCCGTCGGGAACTTCGGGAGGAGGCCGGTGTCACCGCTGGGCGGTGGCGTCACCTCGGTACCTACGCCATCACCCTTGGCAGCTCCGCACGGGTCTCCCTCTACCTCGCCGAGGACCTCACTCTGGGACACCAGGAGCTCAATGAGACGGAAGAGGACTTCAAGCTCTCCTGGTGGCCGCTGGACGAGGCGGTGACCGCGGCTGCCGAGGGGCGCTTCCTGCTGCCCGCCGGGCCCCTCGCGCTCCTGCTCGCCGAACGGTCGATCAAGACGAACGAACTCCCACGCAGCGCCCGATGACGCTCACTCCTCTTTGAAGTCCCCCGCCGCCAGGCGAAGGGGGCGGAGGATGGCGAAGAGTTCGGCGCATTCCTCGGCGTCGTAGACGCTGAGGCCGAAGTCCATGGCCATCAGGTCGCGCGTGGCGGACTCGACGACCTCGCGGCCCTTGTCGGTGATGGAGGCGAGGGTGCCGCGGCCGTCGTTGGGGTTGGGGCGCTTGGCGACCAGGCCGGAGCGGACCAGGCGGTCGACCGTGTTGGTGACCGAGGTGGGGTGCACCATCAGGCGCTCACCGATCTTGGACATCGGCAGCTCGCCCGACTTGGAGAAGGTCAGCAGCACCAGCGCCTCGTAGCGCGCGAAGGTGAGCCCGTACGGCTTGACCACCGCGTCGACCTCGGCCAGCAGGATCTGGTGCGCGCGCATGATCGACGTGATCGCCGCCATGGACGGCACATTGCCCCAGCGCTGCTTCCAGAGCTCGTCGGCGCGGGCGATGGGATCGAACGAGAGACTGAGCGGCTTCGGCACGGCACCGACCTTACCGGCCGGTCATATGCTGGTCAGCCCTGTCTCGGAGTTCGGTACCGGACAGGTGCGCAGAACGCGCGGTCACCCCTCGGCGAGGTGGCGCTCAACCGTCTCCACCTTGGAGGTCAGGCCGTCCGTCACGCCGGGGCGGATGTCGGCCTTGAGGACCAGGGAGACGCGGGGCGCGCGGGCCTCCACGGCGGCCACGGCGCGCCGGACGACGTCCATCACTTCGTCCCACTCACCCTCGATCGAGGTGAACATCGCGTCGGTGCGGTTGGGCAGGCCGGACTCGCGGACCACGCGCACGGCGTCGGCGACGTACTCCCCCACGTCCTCACCGACGCCGAGCGGCGTCACCGAGAAGGCGACGATCACGCGTTCACCACGCCTTCCTTGCGGGCGCGGGAGGCGATCACCGCGTCCTCGGCCTCACGGCGCAGCCTGCGGTCGGCGAAGAAGCCGCCGGCGGGCAGCACCGCCATCACGAAGTAGTAGGCGGCGGTCTTCAGCGGCCACTTGGTGCGGTTCCAGGCGTCCGCCCAGAAGAGCACGTACAGCGTGAAGAGCAGACCGTGGACCGTGCCCATCACCGGGACCGCGTTGAACTCCGTCGTCCGCTTCAGCACCGAGCAGACGAGCAGCAGCAGGAAGGACACGGCCTCCGGCGCGGAGACGAGGCGCAGCCGGCGGAGAGCGGTGGCGGTTTTGATGTCCACGGATCACCTTCGGGGGAGAGGCAGGAAGCGACTGTTCTTGTGAATGTACGCACAAGCGCTTGCGCCATTGTGGCAAACCGCGTTCCTGGGGGTTCGCTCAGGGTCCGTCTCCCCCTTCAGGCCCTGTTCGGCCGGGCAAACCGGCGGCTACCGTGCCATCCGTGGCGATGTTCCGACTTCACAGCAGCAAGGTGCTCGCCGTCGACATGACCGGAGATGCCGTGAAGGCGAAGAACGGCTCGATGGTCGCGTACGACGGCGAGATGGCGTTCAAGAAGCTCACCGGGGGCGGTGAGGGCATCCGGGGCATGGTGACCCGCCGGCTGACCGGCGAGCAGATGACCCTGATGGAGGTGAAGGGACACGGCACCTGCTTCTTCGCCGACCGGGCCAGCGAGATCAACCTGATCACGCTGCAGGGCGACAAGCTGTACGTGGAGTCCAGCAATCTGCTGGCCACCGATGGCGGCCTGCGCACCGGCACCACCTTCACCGGCCTGCGCGGCGCCTCCCAGGGCAACGGCCTGTTCACCACGACGGTCGAGGGTCACGGGCAGGTGGCGGTGATGTCCGACGGCCCGGCGGTGGTGCTCCGGGTCAGCCCGCAGTACCCGCTCTCCGTCGACCCCGGCGCCTACGTCGCGCACCAGGGGAACCTGCGCCAGTCCTTCCAGTCGGGTGTGACCTTCCGCACCCTGATCGGCGAGGGCGGCGGCGAGGCCTTCCAGATCCGCTTCGAGGGCGACGGACTCGTCTACGTCCAGCCCAGTGAGCGCAACACCATCGCGGGGGACGTCTGACATGGGCTTCCGGGAGATCAACTCGAAGATGATCGAGGCGACCGTGGCGCCCGGTCAGCGGCTGTTCAGCCAGCGCGGCGCGATGCTCGCCTACAAGGGGGAGGTCAGCTTCACCCCCAACACCATGGGCGGCCAGGGCGGCGTGATGTCGATGATCGGCCGGCGGGTGGCGAACGAGGACACGCCCCTGATGACGGTCGAGGGCAACGGCACCGTCCTGTTCGGGCACGGCGGCCACCACATCCAGGTGATCAACCTCTCCGGCGACACCCTCTACGCGGAGGCGGACCGCCTGCTGGCCTTCGAGGGCACCCTGCAGCAGAGCACGGTCTTCCTGGGCTCCCAGGGCGGGGTGATGGGCATGGTGCGGGGCCAGGTCTCCGGGCAGGGCCTGTTCACCACCAGCCTCACGGGGCACGGCGCGGTCGCCGTGATGGCGCACGGCGGCGTGATCGAGCTCCCGATCACCCCGGGCCGCCCGGTCCATGTGGACCCGCAGGCCTATGTCGCCCACCACGGCGACGTCCGCAACAAGCTGTCCACGGCACTCGGCTGGCGGGACATGGTGGGCCGCGGCTCGGGCGAGGCGTTCCAATTGGAGCTGAGCGGCAGCGGAGCGGTGTACGTCCAGGCCTCGGAGGAGAAGCTGTGAGCACCTACGGAACGACCCCGGGCGCCGCCGGCCCCGCCGTGTACGACCCGATGACCCTGCCGTCCGACGACAACGTCGACCCGTACACCTTCTGCGTGGAGCTCAAGGGGAGCCAGTGGTTCCTGCAGAAGGGCAAGATGATCGCCTACTACGGCTCGATCGAGTTCAACGGCATCGGGCACGGCCGACTCGACCGACTTGTCCGAACCTCGTTCCATTCGCCACTGCACGCGAGCGACTGGGTGGTGGCCGAGGGCTCGGGCAAGATGCTCCTCGCCGACCGGGCCTTCGACGTGAATTCGTACGACCTGGATGAGGGCAACCTGACCATTCGCTCGGGCAACTTGCTCGCTTTTCAGCCAAGTCTGTCACTGAAGCAGTCGATCGTTCCCGGCTTTCTCACCCTCATCGGAACCGGGAAGTTCGTGGCCGCGTCCAACGGGCCGGTGGTGTTCATGGAACCCCCGATCCGGGTCGACCCCCAGGCCCTGGTCGGATGGGCCGACTGCCCCTCTCCGTGCCACCACTACGACCATGGGTACATGACCGGCGTAATGGGCGGTCTACGTGCACTGACGGGCCTCGGCGGGGTCTCCGGCGAGGAACATCAGCTCGAGTTCGTGGGGGCGGGCACGGTGCTGATGCAGTCGTCGGAGACGCTGATGCCGGAGCAGGACACGGGGGTCACTCCGCAGCAGGCGGGAGTCCCGGGCGCCGGGATGTCCGGCGGTCACGGGCAGGGCCCGGGCGCACCGCGCCTTCCCGGACAGCTGGGCGACCTCCAGCGTCGCTTCGGGCTGTGAGCGGTAGTCTGCGGAGTGTGACATCGAACGCGTGCACGCCGTCTACGTCACACGCCACCCCTCACTAGTTCGCTTTTCAACTTCTTAGGTAGACTTCATTCATGGAGACCGAGACGGCCACCCGCTGGCTGACCGATGCGGAGCAGTGCGCCTGGCGCACCCACCTGGAGGTCAACAAGTTGTTGACGTACCAGCTCGAGAAAGACCTGCAGCCGTTCGGCCTGACAATGAACGACTACGAGATCCTGGTGAACCTCTCCGAGACGGACGACCACCGGATGCGGATGAGCGACCTCGCGTCCGCCACCCTGCAGTCCAAGAGCCGCCTCTCCCACCAGATCACCCGGATGGAGAACGCCGGCCTGGTCCGGCGGGAGAACTGCGAGTCCGACCGCCGGGGCCTGTACGCCGTGCTCACCGACTACGGCATGGAGACCATGCAGAAGGTCGCACCGCACCACGTGGCATCCGTGCGCCGGCACTTCATCGACCTGCTGTCGCCGGACGCCCTGATGGAACTCGACAAGGCGCTCAAACCGATCGCGGAGCACCTGCGCGGGCAGCGCGGACGCCCCTGACGCGGGGCGTACGCGGGGGCTGCGCACCGCGCCTCACCGAATCCCGACTCACGGAACGACGGACCGGCGCCCTACGAGGCGGCCCGACCAGCTAGCCGGTCAGTTGCCGCGTCGGCCATCGGCCATCGCGTCAGTGTCGGCCATCGCGTCAGTTGTCACGCCGGTCGTCGCGCCGGTCGTCGCGTCAGTTGTCGCGCCGGTCGTCGCCCACCACCGGCAGGCGGAGCTCGAACAGGGCTCCGCCGGCCGGGGCGTCGCCGACCGTGAGCGTCCCGCCGTGCCGCACGGCGACATCCCGGGCGATGGCCAGGCCCAGACCCGCGCCGCCGTCGTCGCGGCTGCGGGCCGCGTCCAGCCGCACGAACCGCTCGAAGATCCGCTCCCGGTCGGCCTCCGGGACGCCCTCGCCATCGTCGGCGACGCCCAGCACCGCGCGGCCGCCCTCGCGGCGGACGGTGACCGTGACGGTCTCCCGGGCGTGCCGCTGGGCGTTGTCGAGGAGGTTGGCCAGCAATCGCCCCAATTGCCCCCGTGATCCGGCCACTTCGACCGGCTCCGCGTCCACGGCCACCCCGGTGCGCCCGGCGGACTCCTCGCGGGCCAGCGCCGCCAGGTCCACGGGGGTGCCGGCCGGCTTCTCCCCCGCGTCCAGGCGGGCGAGCAGCAGCAGGTCGGCGGCGAGCTGCTGGAGCCGCACGGTGTCGTGCACGGCGCCGTCGAGGTCCAGCAGCTCGGGGTGGGCGGCGGCCACCTCCAGCTGGGTGCGCAGGGAGGCGATGGGGCTGCGCAGCTCGTGCGAGGCGTCCGCGACGAACCGCCGCTGGCGCTCCACCGACGCCTCCAGCGCGGCCAGTGTCTCGTTGGTGGTGCGGGCCAGCCGGGCGATCTCGTCGTGCGTGGCCGGTTCCGGCACCCTGCGGGCGAGGTCCTCGGAAGCGGTGATCGCGGCCATCTCCCGGCGGATGCCCTCCACCGGGCGCAGCGCCCGCCCGGTGACCAGCCAGGTCACCCCGGCGACCACGGCCAGCAGGACGGGGAAGCCGATCAGCATGCCGGTCAGCGCGGTGTTCACCGCGCTGCGCTCGGCGGACAGCGCGGCACCGGCGTGCACGGTGAGGCGGCCCCGGTCCTTCGTCTCCACCTCGACCTCGGCGAAGCGGTAGTCCTCCGTGTCACCGTCGAGCGTGGCGGACCCGTTGGTGAAGTCCGTCTCCGGGGCGATCTCGCCCGGCTCGAGGCGTTCACGGTGATCGTCGTCGTCGCCGTCACCGCCCTCGTCGGAGCTGTCGGAGTCGTCCGAGCCGCCGTCCCCCCGGTCTTCCAGGTCTTCCCGGTCTTCCCGGTCTTCCCGGTCTTCGTTGCGCTCCGTCGCGGACGGAGCCGGGGTGACGTCCGTGATCCCCGTACCGCTGATCCGCTCCAGATCCTCGGTGGCCGCGACCAGCCGCCCGTCCTCGTCCACGACCTGCACCGGGCCGTCGTCGCCGTCCAGCCCGGACAGGTCCTTGTACGGCGTACCGGCGGCCAGTTCGGAGGCGACGGCACGGGCGGAGCGCTCCGCCCGCGTGCCCGCCTCGCCGATCAGGTTGGAGCGCAGCGAGAGCAGGACGGCGGTGCCGGCGGCGAGCAGCGCCACGGCGACCACCAGGGTCGCGGCGACGGTCGCCCGGGCACGCACCGAGCCGAACAGCCGCCTCATCGCGCCGGCTCCGTCTCTTCCGGGGCCTCCAGGCGGTAACCTGCGCCGCGCACGGTGCGGATCAGCGCGGAACGGAGCTTGCGGCGCAGGGCGCTGATGTACACCTCGACGATGTTCGGGTCGCCCTCGTAGGCGAAGTCCCAGACGTGCTCCAGGATCTCCGCCTTGGACACCACCTCGCCGGCGCGCAGCACCAGGTACTCCAGGACGGAGAACTCCTTGGCGGTGAGCGCGACTTCACTCGCGCCGAGGAAGACCCGCCGGGCAGCCGTGTCCACCTTCAGATCGCCATGCACGTGGACCGGGGAGGCCCCGGCGACCTGGGCGTGGCGGCGCAGCAGCGCCTTGACCCGGGCGACCAGGACGACGTACGAGAACGGCTTGGTCAGGTAGTCGTCCGCGCCGGTGTCCAGGCCCTCGGCCTCGTCGTACTCGCCGTCCTTCGCGGTGAGCATCAGGATCGGTACGTCGTGCCCGGCGGCGCGCAGGGCGGCGCAGACGCGGTAGCCGTTCAGGCCGGGCAGCATGATGTCGAGGATCACCAGGTCGTACGTCCCCTCGGTGGCCTGGTGCAGGCCCTCTCGGCCGTCGTGGACGACTTCCACGAGGTAGCCCTCGGCGGCGAGGCCCTTGGCGAGCGAGACGGCGAGGCGCTTCTCGTCCTCGACGATCAGAAGCCGGTACGGGCGGCGCGGGGCGCCTCCGGCGGGGCGGTGGTGGGACACGGGCGGGCGCATGCCACCAGGGTGGCAAAGGGAACCTGAAGTTCCCTTCAGGTGGCTTCAGCTTCCTCTCAGGGTCGTTCGGCGACATTGGCGGTGTCGTAATCGCAGTGACTCGGGAGGAGTCGACATGAAGCGCAACATCGTGATCGCCGTGGTGACAGCCGCGGCACTGGTGGGCGGCGGCACGGCCACCGCACTCGCGGTGTCGGGGGACGACGACGCGCCCGCGACGAAGACGCAGGCACAGACGCAGACGCAGAATCTGGCGCAGGCTCAGCAGGAAGCCGATGACGACGACACGGACCGCGACGACCGCGACGACCGCGACGAGCCGAACGACGATCGAGACGACCGGGATGACCGGAAGGACCGGGACGACCGGGACGAGCCGAACGACGACCGGGACGAAGCAAACGACGATCGAGACGAATCCGGAGCCGCCGGCTCCGGGAACGTGACCGCGGCCGAGGCGATCGCCGCCGCGCTGAAGCACACCCCGGGCACGGCCGTCTCCGCTGAGCTGGACGACCACGGGGACGACGACGGCGGCAGGGCCGTGTGGGAGGTCGACGTCCTGGACAAGGGCGACACCTGGTACAGCGTGCGGATCGACCCGAGCAGCGGAAACGTGCTGGGCTCCCACCGGGACGACGAGGACGACGCCGCCGAGGTCCGGGCCGCGCTGAAGGGCGCCTCGGTCACGGCCGAGGAGGCGGCGAAGGCCGCGTCGGCCAAGGGCACTGTCACGTCGGTGGAACTGGACGATGACAACGACAAGGGCTGGGAAATCGAGACGAACGGCTCCGCCGAGTGGAAGGTCGGCCTCAACAGCACCGACGTCACCCCCGACCAGGACGACTCGAGCGACGACGACTGATCTCGCCCCCGCCGCCCCTTCCCATCCCCGACCCCGGGGGCTGCCGCCCCCGGACCCCCGCACCGGCCCTGAACGGGCTCGTCCTCAAACACCGGACGGGCTGATTTTGCTCACCCGTCCCACTTCACATTGACCGAGTCAGGCGACGAGCACGCAAGCCCGGACACCCCAGGCCAGCGCCTTCAGACAACCGAGTGGGGCGGCGGGCGGGCAAGGCCCGGAGGTTCGGGGGCGGAGCCCCGAGACGGGCACTCTCAGCCAACCGAATCGGGCGGCGGGCGGGCAAGGCCCGGGGGGGCGGGGGCGGAGCCCCCGGTTTGGGCGTGCAGTGAAGGGGGTCAGTTTTCGGTCAGGCTTTGGACGAGTTCGTCCGCCGCTCGGTAGGGGTCCAGCTCGCCGGCGACGATGCGGTCGGCGAGGGCACCCAGGCGGCGGTCGCCGTGGAGGTCTCCGATGCGCTCCCGCAGGGCGGTCACGGCGATCGTCTCGACCTCCCGCGCGGCACGCGCCCTGCGCCGCTCCGCGAGAACGCCCCGCTCCTCCATCCACGCCCGGTGCTTGTCGAGCGCCTCGACGACCTCGTCGACGCCCTCCCCCTTCGCCGCGACCGTCTTGACGATGGGCGGACGCCAGTCGCCGGGCTTGCGGGCCTCGCCGAGGCCCAGCATGTGGTTCAGCTCCCGCGCGGTCGCGTCCGCCCCGTCGCGGTCGGCCTTGTTGACGACGTACACGTCACCGATCTCCAGGATTCCGGCCTTGGCCGCCTGGATCCCGTCGCCCATGCCCGGCGCCAGCAGCACCACCGACGTGTCGGCCTGGGAGGCGATCTCCACCTCCGACTGCCCGACCCCGACCGTCTCGACCAGGATCACGTCGCAGCCGGCCGCGTCCAGCACCCGGATCGCCTGGGGTGCCGCCCAGGCGAGCCCGCCCAGGTGGCCCCGGGTGGCCATGGAGCGGATGTAGACACCGGGGTCGGAGGCGTGCTCCGACATCCGGACCCGGTCCCCGAGCAGGGCCCCGCCGGAGAAGGGCGAGGAGGGGTCGACGGCCAGGACGCCGACCCGCTTCCCCTGTTTGCGGTAGGCGGTGACCAGCGCCGAGGTGGACGTCGACTTGCCCACCCCGGGAGAGCCGGTCAGACCGACCACGTACGCGTTGCCGGTCAGCGGCGCCAGCGCCGCCATGACCTCCCTGAGCTGCGGGGACGCCCCCTCCACCAGGGAGATCAGCCGGGCCACGGCCCGGGGCCTGCCCTCCCTGGCCTGGGCCACCAGAGTGGAGACGTCCTGCATCACAGCTCCGTTCGCGAGAGTCGTCCAGCAAACAACGGGGCGAGGCTCAGGCCTTCGGCACCCGTACGATCAGCGCGTCGCCCTGACCGCCGCCACCGCACAGCGCCGCCGCACCGACACCGCCGCCGCGCCGCTTCAGCTCCAGCGCCAGGTGCAGCACCAGCCGCGCACCGGACATGCCGATGGGGTGGCCGAGGGCAATCGCACCACCGTTGACGTTCACCTTTTCGGTGGACACGCCGAGGTCCTTCATGGACTGCACGGCGACCGCGGCGAACGCCTCGTTGATCTCGATGAGGTCGAGGTCGGAGACCTCCAGGCCCTCCTTCTTCAGCGCGTGCCGGATCGCGTTGGACGGCTGCGACTGGAGCGAGTTGTCGGGGCCGGCCACATTGCCGTGGGCGCCGATCTCGGCGATCCACTCCAGGCCCAGCTCCTGCGCCTTGGCCTTGCTCATCACGACCACGGCCGCCGCACCGTCCGAGATCTGCGAGCTGGAGCCGGCGGTGATGGTGCCGTCCTTGGCGAAGGCGGGGCGCAGCTTGCCGAGGGACTCGACGGTGGTGTCGCCGCGGATGCCCTCGTCCTTGCTGAACAGCACCGGGTCGCCCTTGCGCTGCGGGATCTCCACCGGGGTGATCTCGGCCTCGAAGACGCCGTTCTTCTGGGCGGCGGCGGCCCGCTGGTGGGACAGCGCGGCGATCTCGTCCTGCTCGGCGCGGCCGATGCCGAGGCGGGCGTTGTGCTTCTCGGTGGACTCGCCCATGGCGATGCCCTCGAAGGAGTCGGTCAGCCCGTCGTGCGCCATGGCGTCGAGCATCTGGACCGCGCCGTACTTGAAGCCCTCGCGGGACTTCGGCAGCAGGTGCGGGGCGTTGGTCATGGACTCCTGGCCGCCGGCGACGATCACGTCGAACTCGCCCGCGCGGATCAGCTGGTCGGCCAGCGCGATGGCGTCGAGGCCGGAGAGGCAGACCTTGTTGATGGTGAGCGCCGGCACGTTCATCGGGATGCCGGCCTTGACGGCGGCCTGGCGGGCCGGGATCTGCCCTGCCCCGGCCTGGAGCACCTGCCCCATGATCACGTACTGGACCTGGTCGCCACCGATCCCCGCACGGTCGAGGGCGGCCTTGATCGCGAAGCCGCCGAGGTCGGCTCCGGAGAAGGACTTCAGCGAACCGAGCAGCCGCCCCATCGGGGTGCGGGCGCCCGCGACGATGACGGACGTCGTGCCGTTCGCTGCGGAAGTCGTTGCGGAAGATGCAGAAGACATGAGCTGCGATCCCCTTACCGGCCTGCACAGCCGAGGAGTGAACGAGGGTTTACTTCGAATGTACTGACGCTGTGCGGACCGCGTCATCGGCCCTTCGGTGTGATCGCGCGCACGTTGCGTAACCACGCCGGGGGCGCTGCACTGAATCCATGCTGACGCGAATCGACCACATCGGGATCGCCTGTTTCGACCTGGACAAGACCGTCGAGTTCTACCGGTCGACCTACGGCTTCGAGGTCTTCCACACCGAGGTCAACGAGGAGCAGGGCGTGCGCGAGGCCATGCTCAAGATCAACGAGACCTCGGACGGCGGCGCCTCCTACCTGCAGCTGCTGGAGCCGACCCGGGAGGACTCCACCGTCGCCAAGTGGCTCGCCAAGAACGGCGAGGGCGTGCACCACATCGCCTTCGGTACGGCGGATGTCGACGGGGACGCAGCCGCCATCAAGGACAAGGGCGTACGCGTTCTGTACGAAGAGCCCCGGCGCGGCTCCATGGGGTCACGCATCACCTTCCTGCACCCCAAGGACTGCCACGGCGTACTGACCGAACTGGTCACTTCGGCGCCCGTTGAACCGTCCGAGCACTGACCCACGTACATATGGGCCGGTAGGGTTGGGTGCGGTCGCCGCTCGATCCAGGGTGACCAGGTCCTGCCGTCACGGGTGGCAGGACCACCGGGGTCCGGTTTCGGGGGGCGAGCGCCGGGGCAGCAGCCCATGCTCAGCCGTTGATCTGACACCATTCCCCGGGGGCCCCGTTCGGCGGATGGACGGGAGCCCGGCCAGACTTGCGACCAGGGGACGGATGGGACCGCGCAGTGCGGGGCTACGAGAGCCAGGAGCGAGAGCCGGCGGCTGACGTCGACCACCTCTCTCGGTTCGAAGCCGAGATGAAGCGGCTGAAGACCGAGCGGGAGAAGGCGATCCAGCACGCCGAGGACCTCGGCTACCAGGTCGAGGTGCTGCGCGCCAAGCTGCACGAGGCGCGCCGCACCATCATGTCCCGGCCCGCCTACGACGGCGGCGACATCGGTTACCAGGCCGAGCAGTTGCTGCGGAACGCGCAGCTGCAGGCCGATCAGCTGCGGGCCGAGGCCGAGCGGGAGCTGAGCCAGGCCCGCGCCCAGACGCAGCGCATCCTCCAGGAGCACGCGGAGCAGGCGGCGCGGCTCCAGGCCGAGCTGCACCAGGAGGCGGTGACCCGGCGCCAGCAGCTCGACCAGGAGCTGGCGGAGCGCCGGCAGACGGTCGAGACGCACGTCAACGAGAACGTGGCGTGGGCGGAGCAGCTGCGTGCCCGCACCGAGCAGCAGGCCCGCCGGCTGCTGGAGGAGTCCCGCGCGGAGGCCGAGCAGGCGATGGCCGCGGCGCGTGCGGAGGCCGAGCGGCTGACCGCCGAGGCCCGCCAGCGGCTGCAGAGCGAGGCCGAGGCGGCCCGTGCGGAGGCGGAGCAGATCCTGCGCCGGGCCCGGGCGGACGCCGAGCGGCTGCTGAACGCCGCCTCCACGCAGGCGCAGGAGGCCACCGACCACGCCGAGCAGCTGCGCACCTCCACGGTCACCGAGTCGGAGGCCGCGCGCCGCCAGGCGATGGAGATGAGCAAGGCCGCCGAGCAGCGGATGGCCGAGGCGGAGGCGGCGCTGCGCGAGGCGCGGGCCGAGGCGGAGAAGGTGCTCGCCGAGGCGAAGGAGACCGCCGCCAAGGCGATCGCCTCCGCGGAGGCGGCCAACGAGACCCGTACGCGCACCGCCAAGGAGCAGGTGGCGCGGCTGGTCGAGGAGGCCACGAAGGAGGCCGAGCAGACCAAGGCCGAGGCCGAGCAGGTCATCGCCGACGCCCGCGCGGAGGCCGAGAAGATCGTCGCCGAGGCGTCGGAGAAGGCCCGGACGCTCACCGCCGAGGAGACCGCGACCCAGCTGTCGCAGGCCGCGCGGACCGCCGAGGACGTGCTCAACAAGGCGTCCGAGGAGGCCAAGCAGACCACCAAGGCGGCCGCCGAGGAGGCCGAGCGGATCCGCCGCGAGGCGGAGGCCGAGGCGGACCGGCTGCGCGCGGAGGCGCACGACATCGCCGAGCAGCTCAAGGGCGCGGCGAAGGACGACACCAAGGAGTACCGCGCCAAGACGGTCGAGCTGCAGGAGGAGGCCCGCCGGCTGCGCGGCGAGGCCGAGCAGCTGCGCGCCGACGCGGTCGCCGAGGGCGAGAAGATCCGCGCGGAGGCCCGCAAGGAGGCCGTGGCGCAGATCGAGGAGGCGGCGAAGTCCGCCGAGGAGCTGCTGGCCAAGGCGAAGGCGGACGCGGACGAGCTGCGCTCCACCGCGCAGACCGACAGCGAGAAGGTCCGCACCGAGGCGATCGAGCGGGCCACCACGCTGCGCCGGCAGGCCGAGGAGACGCTGCAGCGCACCCGCAAGGAGGCCGAGCGGCACCGCGAGGAGGCGGTGGAGCAGGCCGAGGCGCTCATGGCGGACGCCGAGCGGGCGGCGCGGGAGCTGCGCGAGGAGGCGGAGCGTGCCGCCGAGGCCCGGCGTGCGGAGGCCGCCGAGGAGCTGACGCGCCTGCAGCGGGAGGCCGACGAGCGGCTGGCCGCCGCCGAGCAGGCGCTGAGCGAGGCCCGCGAGGAGGCGGCCCGGATCCGCCAGGAGGCCGCCGAGGAGACCGAGCGGCTGCGCGCCGAGGCCGCGGAGCGGATCCGCACCCTGCAGCAGCAGGCGGAGGCGGAGGCCGAGCGGCTGCGCACCGAGGCGGCCGCGGACGCGTCGGCGTCCCGCGCGGAGGGCGAGGCCGTCGCGGTGCGGCTGCGCAGCGAGGCCGCGACGGAGGCGGAGCGGCTGAAGGCGGAGGCGCAGGAGACCGCGGACCGGGTGCGCGCCGAGGCGGAGGCGGCCGCCGAGCGGCTGGGCACCGAGGCGTCGGAGACGCTGGCCGCCGCGCAGGAGGAGGCCGCCCGCCGCCGCCGCGAGGCGGAGGAGCTGCTGGGCGCGGCCCGGCAGGAGGCGGACCAGGAGCGCGAGCGGGCCCGCGAGCAGAGCGAGGAGCTGCTGGCCGCGGCGCGCAAGCGGGTCGACGAGGCGCAGGCCGAGGCCGTGCGGCTGGTGGAGGAGGCCGACCGGCGGGCCACCGAGATGGTGTCGGCGGCCGAGCAGCACGCGGCGCAGGTGCGCGAGTCGGTGGCCGGGCTGCACGAGCAGGCCCAGGAGGAGATCACCGGGCTGCGCAGCGCCGCCGAGCACGCGGCGGAGCGCACCCGCCGGGAGGCCGAGGAGGAGGCGGACCGGGTCCGCGCCGACGCCTACGCGGAGCGGGAGCGGGCGAGCGAGGACGCGAGCCGGCTGCGGGCCGAGGCCCGGGAGGAGACCGAGGCGGCCAAGACGCTCGCCGAGCGCACGGTGTCGGAGGCGATCACCGAGGCCGACCGGATCCGCTCGGAGGCGAGCGAGTACGCCCAGCGGGTGCGCACGGAGGCGTCGGAGACGGTCGCGGAGGCCGAGCAGAGCGCGGCGCGCACCCGTGCGGAGGCCCGCGAGGACGCCAACCGGATCCGTTCGGAGGCGGCGACGCAGGCGGACACGCTGGTCACCGAGGCGCGCAAGGAGGCGGAGCGGCTCACCGCGGAGACGGTCGCGGAGGCGGACCGGCTGCGGGCGGAGTCGGTGGCCAAGGCGGAGAAGCTGATCTCGGACGCCACCAGCGACGCGGAGCGGCTGCGGGCCGAGGCGGCGGAGGCGGTCGGTTCGGCGCAGCAGCACGCGGAGCGGGTGCGCGAGGAGGCCGACCGGGTGAAGGCGGAGGCCGAGGCGGAGGCGGAGCGCCTGGTGGCGTCCGCCCGCGAGGAGGCCGAGCGCACCCTGGACGAGGCGCGCCAGGACGCCAACAAGCGGCGCAGCGAGGCGGCCGAGCAGGTCGACAAGCTCATCACGGAGACCACGGCCGAGGCGGACAAGCTGCTCGCGGAGGCGCAGCAGCAGGCGCTGAAGACCACCGCGGACGCGGAGTCGCAGGCGGACACCATGGTGGGCGCGGCCCGCAGCGAGGCCGAGCGGATCGTCTCCGAGGCGACCGTGGAGGGCAACTCGCTGGTGGAGAAGGCCCGTGCGGACGCGGACGAGCTGCTGGTCGGCGCGCGCCGGGACGCCACGCAGATCCGGGAGCGCGCCGAGGAGCTGCGGGACCGCATCACCAGCGAGATCGAGGAGCTGCACGAGCGGGCCCGCCGGGAGGCGGCCGAGACGATGAAGTCGACCGGTGACCGCTGCGACGCGCTGATCAAGGCGGCCGAGGAGCAGCTGGCCAAGGCCGAGGCGAAGGCGAAGGAGATCGTCTCCGAGGCCAACTCGGAGGCCGGCAAGGTGCGTATCGCCGCCGTGAAGAAGGCGGAGGGCCTGCTGAAGGAGGCCGAGCAGAAGAAGACGGCGCTCATCAAGGAGGCCGAGGAGCTGAAGGCCGAGGCGGTCCGCGAGGCGCGGCGCACGGTCGAGGAGGGCAAGCGCGAGCTGGAGGTGCTGGTGCGGCGCCGTGAGGACATCAATGCCGAGATCTCGCGGGTGCAGGACGTCCTGGAGGCCCTGGAGTCCTTCGAGGCTCCGGCGAGTTCCAAGGAGAACGGGGTCAAGGCGGGAGCGTCGGTGGGCGCGCCCCGCTCGGGTGGCAAGTCCTCCGAGAGCTAGGGGGTGTCCGCAAAGTCCCGCCTGCTCCGCGACTTTGCGGACACCCCCTAAGGCCCGTTGGGCGGCCGGGACCCGTGGGGCGCCCCGTCACCGGACGGCAGGGACCTTCCGGCCGCTCCGTCCGCGCGGCGGCGCTCCGATGCCGCACGGTCCGCCCTCGCGTTGGGCGAGGGGGTCACACGGACGGAGGAGACAGTCCCGGCGAAACGGGTGAAATCACCCCGACTCAGGGGGCTTTGACCAAGGCTTTGGCAAGTGGTCCGGCCGTCAGCCACTCAAAAGGGGTGTCATTCTCCGTATCAAACGTGCATCCGCTCGATGACACACCGCTTCGGCCCCTAGGATTCCACCTATCACCTCACCGGTCTCATTCGACAGGAACCCCATGAGCGACACTTCCCCCTACGGCTTCGAGCTTGTGCGGCGTGGGTACGACCGCGCTCAGGTGGACGAACGTATCTCCAAGCTCGTCTCCGACCGTGACAGTGCACTCGCCCGCATCAGCGCCCTGGAAAAGCGGATCGAGGAGCTCCACCTCGAGACGCAGAACGCCCAGGCACAGATCAACGACGCCGAGCCGTCGTACGCCGGCCTCGGTGCCCGGGTCGAGAAGATCCTGCGGCTCGCCGAGGAAGAGGCGAAGGACCTGCGCGAGGAGGCCCGGCGCGCGGCCGAGCAGCACCGCGAGCTCGCCGAGTCGGCGGCCCAGCAGGTGCGCAACGACGCCGAGGCCTACGCGGCGGAGCGCAAGGCCAAGGCCGAGGACGAGGGCGCCCGGATCATCGAGAAGGCCAAGAGCGAGGCCGCCCAGCTGCGCGCCGAGGCGCAGAGGGACGCGCAGTCCAAGCGCGAGGAGGCGGACGCCCTCTTCGAGGAGACCCGCGCCAAGGCCGCGCAGGCCGCCGCCGACTTCGAGACGAACCTCGCCAAGCGCCGCGAGCAGTCCGAGCGCGACCTGGCCTCCCGACAGGCGAAGGCCGAGAAGCGCCTCGCGGAGATCGAGCACCGCGCCGAGCAGCTGCGCCTGGAGGCGGAGAAGCTGCGCACCGACGCCGAGCGCCGTGCCCGCCAGACGGTGGAGACCGCGCAGCGCCAGGCCGAGGACATCGTGGCGGACGCCAACGCCAAGGCCGACCGGATCCGTTCGGAGTCCGAGCGCGAGCTGGCCGCCCTGACCAACCGCCGCGACTCCATCAACGCCCAGCTGACGAACGTCCGCGAGATGCTCGCCACGCTGACCGGTGCCGCGGTGGCCGCGACCGGTACGCCCGCCGAGGAGGAGCCGGTCTCCCGCGGGGTCCCGGCCCAGCAGTCCCGGTAACGCCCTCGGGGACGTCGGCCCGTAAAAGTGCGAAGCCCTCTGCCACTGAGGTGGCAGAGGGCTTCGTCGCCCTCTAGCGTGGGCGTCATGATCGAGCTCGAGGGGCTGACCAAGCGGTACGGCGAGAAGATCGCGGTGAACAATCTGACCTTCACCGTCAGGCCGGGCATCGTCACGGGCTTTCTCGGCCCCAACGGAGCGGGCAAGTCGACCACGATGCGGATGATGCTGGGCCTGGACCGGCCCACCGCGGGCGATGTGCGGATCGACGGCAAGCACTACGACCAGCTGAAGGACCCGCTGAAGTACATCGGCGCGCTGCTGGACGCCAAGGCGGTGCACGGCGGGCGCACCGCCTTCAACCATCTGCTCTGCCTCGCACAGAGCAACGGCATCCCGAAGCAGCGGGTGCACGAGGTGCTGGACACGGTGGGCCTGACCGCGGTGGCGAAGAAGAAGGCCAAGGGGTTCTCCCTCGGCATGGGCCAGCGGCTCGGCATCGCCGCCGCGCTGCTGGGCGACCCGCGGATCCTGATGTTCGACGAGCCGGTCAACGGCCTCGACCCCGAGGGCATCCACTGGATCCGTACGCTGATGAAGTCGCTCGCCGCGCAGGGGCGTACGGTCTTCGTCTCCTCCCATCTGATGAGCGAGATGGCGCTGACCGCGGACCATCTCGTGGTCATCGGCCAGGGCCGGCTGCTCGCCGACACCTCGATGGCCGAGTTCATCGCCCGCAACTCACGCTCCTACGTCCGGGTGCGCAGCCCGCAGCGGGAGAAGCTGCTCGACGTGCTGCACCAGGCCGGGATCACCGCCCAGGACCGCGGGGACGGTGCGCTGGAGGTGGACGGCTGCAAGGCCGAGTACATCGGGGAGCTGGCGGCCCGGCACCAGCTGGTGCTGCACGAGCTGAGTCCCCAGCAGGCCTCCCTGGAGGAGGCGTTCATGCAGTTGACCGCGGAGTCGGTGGAGTACCACGCGCACTCCGACGCGCCGTCCGCCCCGCAGCAGTGGGGCGAGGGCTGGAAGAAGGGCTGAGCTGAGCATGGCGGCAACGCAGGTCGTCCGGTCCGAATGGACCAAGATCCGGTCGGTGGCGTCCACGGTGTGGACGCTGTCCCTGGCGGCGGTGGTCACCATCGCGCTCGGCATGCTGATCTCGGCGCTGTCGAAGTCCGAGTTCGACAACATGAGCACCCGGGACCGGCTCTCCTTCGATCCCACCTTCATCAGCTTCGCCGGGATGAGCCTCGGTCAGCTGGCGATGATCGTGTTCGGTGTGCTGGTGGTGTCGAACGAGTACAGCACCGGCATGATCCGCGTCTCGCTGGCGGCCGTGCCGCAGCGCGGCACCTTCCTGTTCGGCAAGATCGCGGTCGCCACCGCGCTCGCCCTGGTCGTCGGCATGGCCACCAGCTTCGCCGCGTTCTTCCTCGGCCAGGCGATGCTCGGCGAGCACCGGGCCTCGATCGGGGACGACGGGGTGCTGCGGGCGGTGATCGGCGGCGGCCTCTACATGACGCTGATCGCGATGTTCTCGATGGGCGTGGCCGCGATGCTGCGCTCGCCGATGCTGTCGCTGGGCATCCTGATGCCGTTCTTCTTCCTGATCTCCAACATCCTCGGCAACGTGGACGCCACGAAGAAGATCGGCCAGTTCCTGCCCGACCAGGCGGGCAGCAAGATCATGCAGGTGGTCCCGCCGGTCGGCGACGACACCCCGTACGGGCCCTGGGGCGGGCTGGGGATCATGGCGCTGTGGGTGCTGGCCGCGCTCATCGGCGGCTATGTGCTGCTGAAGCGGCGCGACGCACAGTGAATGATCACGTGCGAGCGGTTTTTGCCTCGTCTTGAACGGAACCGTCAGCGCCCGGATATCCTCCTAACCCTTACGGGGGCGTGTGCCCCGCTGTCCTGAACCTTGCGATGGGTGCGGAGCATGATCGAGGCAGTCGGCCTGACCAAGCGGTACGGCGACAAGACCGCTGTGTACAACCTTTCCTTCCAGGTGCGGCCCGGTGCCGTCACCGGCTTCCTGGGCCCCAACGGCTCCGGCAAGTCGACGACGATGCGGATGATCCTCGGCCTGGACAACCCCACGGCCGGGCACGTCACGATCGGCGGCTACCCCTACCGCAAGCTGCCCAACGCCCCCCGCCAGGTCGGCGCGCTGCTGGACGCCAAGGCGGTGCACGGCGGCCGGTCCGCCCGCAACCACCTGCTGAGCCTCGCCCAGCTGTCGGGCATCCCCGCCCGCCGGGTGGACGAGGTGCTCGGTGTGGTGGGTCTGCACCAGGTGGCCGGGAAGCGGTCCAAGGGGTTCTCCCTCGGCATGGGCCAGCGGCTCGGCATCGCCGCCGCGCTGCTGGGCGACCCGCAGGTGCTGCTGTTCGACGAACCGGTCAACGGCCTCGACCCCGAGGGCATCCTCTGGGTGCGCAATCTGATGAAGTCCCTCGCGGCCGAGGGCCGCACGGTCTTCGTCTCCTCGCACCTGATGAGCGAGATGGCGCTGACCGCCGACCACCTCATCGTGATCGGCCGCGGGCAGCTGCTGGCCGACATGAGCGTGAAGGACTTCATCGCCGCCAACTCGGCCGGCTTCGCGCGGGTGCGCACCCCGGACACCGAGCCGCAGGCCCGGGAGAAGCTGTCGGCCGCCCTCACCGAGGCGGGCGGGCATGTGCTGCCCGAGCAGGACGGCGCGCTGCGGGTGACCGGACTGCCGCTGCCGCGCATCAGCGACATCGCCCACGACAACGACGTACGGCTGTGGGAGCTGTCGCCGCATCAGGCCTCGCTGGAGGAGGCGTACATGCGGATGACGCAGGGCGCGGTCGACTACCGCTCGACCACCGACCAGAAGGCCGGCCTCCAGCAGCCGCTGCCGCCCGGCGCGCAGCCGCCGATGCCGGTGCCGGGCCAGGGCCAGCCGGGCTGGTATCCCCCGCCGCCGCCCCAGCAGGGGCAGCCCTACGCGGCCCCCCAGGCCCCCGCCGTCGCCCCTGAGGCCAATCCGTACGCCCAGCCCGCCGGGCAGCCCGGACAGCAGGCCCCGCAGGCCCCGCAGGCCCCGGCCGCGCCCGCCGCGGCGCCCGGGAACGCTCCCTCCGCCGCCGACCTGACCAAGCCCGAGGACGCCCGATGAGCACGCCCCAGCCCCCGATGCCGCACACCGCACCCGAGTGGCAGGCCGCCCAGCCCGGCTACACCTCACCCATCCCGGTGGTGCGCACGCACCTCGGGCACGCCCTCGCCTCCGAGTGGACGAAGATCCGGTCGGTGCGCTCCACGATGTGGACGCTCGGGGTGTTCGTGCTGCTCGTCGTCGGCATCGGTCTGCTCACCGGTCTCGTGGTCTCCAGCCAGGACGCCGACCTCGGCGGTGAGAGCCCGCTCGGGCTCGGCTTCTTCGGGCTGCTGCTCGGCAGCATGTGCCTCATCACGCTGGGCGTGCTGACCACGGCCTCCGAGTACGGCACCGGCATGATCCGCACCACCATGGTCGCCTGCCCCTCACGGGCCCGGGTGCTCGCGGCGAAGGCGATCGTCTTCTTCCTGGTCGCCTTCGTGGTGACCCTGGTGTCCGCCACGCTCATCGGCTTGCTGCACGTGGCGATGCTCGAGGGCAACGGGGCGAAGGACCCCTCCGGCGGCGAGTGGCTGAAGGGCACCGTCGGCGTCTCGCTCTACCTCGCCCTGCTCGGCACGCTGTCGCTCGCGGTCGGCTCGATCATCCGGCACTCCGCCGGGGCCATCACCATCATGATCGGTGCGCTGCTCGCCCCGCTGGTGATCGCGCTGTTCATGTTCTCGGAGTCGCTCAAGGACGTGCAGCAGGCGCTGTTCGAGTACTCCATCCCGAACCAGATGAGCGTCTTCTACGCCAACTCCCTGAGCGAGTCCGGCCCGTCCGGCTGGGACCCGGTGTGGATCATGCTGACCATCACGGCCGCCGCGCTGGCCGGTGCCTTCGCCCTGCTGGAGAAGCGGGACGTGTGAGCACACGGCGGTGACCGCTTCCGCGGTGACCGCGAGGGCCTCCGCGCCGGCCGCGGGGGCTTCCTCACCGGCCGCGAGGCTTCCTCGCCGGCCGCGGGGGCTTCAGAACCTCGGCGCGTTACGGGACCGCTGCACCCGCGTGGTGCGGCGGTCCTTCGCGTTCCAGCAGGACTTGTGCCAGTGCCGGCGCTCGTCCACCCCGGAGAACTCCGGCCAGGCCACCACGTGCGGCACACCGGCCGGAATCAACTGGTCGCAGCCCGGGCAGCGGTAGGCCTTGCCCCGCGCGCTGGCGCCCGCCACGTGCCGTACGGTCCACTCCTCGCCCTGCCAGCTCTCCGTGGACTGCCAGCCACCGTAGCGGCCGGAGCGGTCGTCCTCGGCGCTCCGGCCGGACGAACCGGATCCCTTCGGTCGGTTGCGACGCGGGGACACAGGACACCTCACGGGCTATACAGGATGCACGGGCCGCATCCAGCCTACGTGCCCCGCGCAGGGGTACGCGTACGGCTCCGGTCGTCACACGGCCCCGTCCGGCGACGCCGCACCCGCTCCCGAGCGGCCGATTCTGCAGACAATCGGCAAATCCTCCGCCCGGCCGTGTCCTCGGCACGTGTCAGGCGGTTATGCCGTGTGGGGGAGCTCCGCGTCGGAGCCAAGGAAGCAGGAAAGCAATGCGCGTTGGAAGTTTCGTGTTGGCCGCCCAGTTCCCCGGGCAGGGCGAGGGGGAGGCGCTGCACCGCGCGGTCCGCTCGGCCGAGGTGGCCGAGGAGGCGGGGCTCGACACGGTCTGGCTGGCCGAGCACCACTTCGTGCCGTACGGCACCTGCCCGTCGGCGGTCACGCTGGCCGCCCTGCTGCTGGGCCGCACCCGCCGGCTGAGGGTCGGCACGGCGGTCAGCGTGCTGCCCACCACCCACCCCGTGACCCTCGGCGAGCAGGCCGCGCTGCTGCACATCACCAGCGGCGGCCGCTTCTCGCTGGGCGTGGGGCGCGGCGGCCCCTGGGTGGACCTGGAGGTCTTCGGCTCCGGTCTCGAGGCGTACGAGAAGGGTTTCCCCGAATCCCTCGATCTGCTGGTGCGCTGGCTGCGCGAACCGTCCGTGGCGGCCGACGGCGAGCGCTACCGGTTCCGTGAAGTCCCCGTCGTTCCCCGCCCGTCGGAGGCGCTCACGGAGACGGACGGCCCCGAGGTCGTCGTCGCCTGCACCTCGCCGTCCAGCGTGCGGCTGGCCGCCGAGCGCGGGCTGCCGATGCTGCTCGGCATGCACGTGGGCGACGAGGAGAAGGCCGAGATGGTCGCCCTGTGGCGGCGGCACGCCCGCGCCAGCGGCCGGTCCCCCGAGGAGGTCCACCGCGCCGCGCATGTGTCGGCCGGTGTCTGCCAGATCGCCGACCGGCGGGCCGACGCGGCGGAGGCGCTGCTGAAGGCGATGCCGGGCTGGCTGCGCCAGGGCCTGGGCGCCCATGTCACCGTGGACGGCCGGGCGCGGCAGATGCGCGATCCGCTGGCGTACACCGAACTGCTCTGCGGACTGCACCCGGTGGGCACCCCGGCGCTGTGTGCGGACCGGCTGGCGGCGACCAGCGAGCGGACCGGCATCTGTCGTTTCGCGCTGCTCGTCGAGGGATCCGGCGATCTCGCGGCGACCGAGGAGAACGTACGGCGCCTCGGTGCCGAGGTGCTGCCCCGGCTCGCCTGAACCGAGCGTGGCCGCCTGCGCGGATCACGTGCCATGGAGGCTTGCCGCCCCTGGTACTGACTGCACCTCCCGCGTACGGAGCGGCAAGCAGACGATGGGGCGCGTCAGCAGTCGCGCAGCTCCGGCGACTGGTTCAGCAGCTGACTGCGGACCGAGGTGAAGCGGGCCAGCGTCTCGTCGACCGAGGAGTCAAGCGGGAACACGGCCACCCGGTGGCAGTTCTGGAAGGCCAGCCGAACACCGAAGTGCCGTTGCAGCGCGCCGCGTATCGCGTCACTCGCGAGCGCACGCAGCAGCTGACCGCGTGCCTGCTCGTCCGGCGGGGGCGTCTGGTTGTCGGCGAACTCTCCGCCGTCCACCTTCAGCTGGGCCACCAGGGAGCTGATCATCTCCCACGCGTAGGGCAGGGAGGTCCGGACGCAGTCGACGAATTCTGCTTCGTCGACCTCGCCTCGCTCGGCCTGTTCGAGTAGGGCCGGTGAGACGTCGAGCGACATGGGTTCTCCTCTCGCACCCCCGACGAGCAGGGGTTGCCTGACAGATATGGGAGCTCGCGTAATCGGACACGCTGCGTACACACCTCGCGACCTCCCGTTCAATACCGTAAGCAACCGGAGGTGCCCGCACCAGGACATTGCCCGGATGACAAACATCCAGTGGGCAGGTAATCGGCCATCGTGGAACAGGGGTTTTCCAGGAGATTCAGGACGTGTCGCAGCGCCTGGTGAGGCGCGTGAGAGGGGGCCTCGAGGGGCGGGTGCGGACGCCCCGGGCACCGGTCGCGGACGGCCTGCCCGGCCGAGCCGGGGCGGGTTGCGAGGGCGAATCGCGTCGGGGCGGGGCGGTCGAGTAGCGTTGCCGACCATGCGTCTCGTCATTGCCCGCTGCTCCGTGGACTACGCCGGACGGCTCACCGCGCACCTGCCGTCGGCACCCCGTCTGATCCTGATCAAGGCGGACGGCAGTGTCTCCATCCACGCCGACGACCGGGCCTACAAGCCCCTGAACTGGATGTCGCCGCCCTGCACCCTCAAGGAGGGCACGGGCGACCAGGAAGGCGTGTGGACCGTCGTCAACAAGGCGGGTGAGAAACTCATCATCACCATGGAGGAGATCCTCCACGACTCCACGCACGAACTGGGCGTGGATCCCGGCCTGATCAAGGACGGCGTGGAAGCACACCTCCAGGAGCTGCTCGCCGACCGGATCGAGACACTCGGCGAGGGCTACACCCTGATCCGCCGCGAGTACATGACCGCCATCGGCCCGGTCGACATCCTGTGCCGGGACGCCGAGGGGCAGACGGTGGCGGTGGAGATCAAGCGCCGCGGTGAGATCGACGGTGTGGAGCAACTCACCCGCTATCTCGAGCTGTTGAACCGCGATCCGCATCTCGCCCCGGTGCGCGGCATCTTCGCCGCCCAGGAGATCAAGCCGCAGGCGCGGGTGCTCGCCACCGACCGGGGCATCAGCTGCCAGATCCTCGACTACGACGCCCTGCGCGGCATCGAGGACGACAAGCTGCGGCTGTTCTAGGACTCTTACCGCGGCTGATCCAGGGTACTTCGGCACACACGCGAGGGCCGGATCCCGCGCAGGGGACCCGGCCCTTTTGTCCTGTCGTGCGGCCGGCTCAGATGACCGTCCCGGCGCTGCCCGAACCGCTGGGCGTGCCCGCCTCGCCGCTCTGGGGGGCACTGGCCGAACTGCTCGTATCCGCCGGGGAGGACGAGGCGGGACCACTGGCCGAGTCGCTGGTGGACGGCTCCTCGGGCGGCGTGGTCGGGGTGTCGGTCGGGTCAGGCTCGGTCTCGGTCGGCTCCGGGTCCGGCGAGGTCGGGTCCGGCGACTGGGACGTGGGCGGCTTGCTGGTCTTCGTCGGCTTGGACGTGGGCGACTTCGACGGCGACTTCGTCGGGGACTTGGTCGGCTCGTCGGGCTCCTTGCTGTCGTCCTCGGACGGTTTGCCGGACTTCGAGGCCGTCGGTGTCGGGTCGTCGGCCGTGCCCAGCTTGCCGTCCGGGCCCGGGTCGGAGGGCCGGCTGGTGGCCTTGCCGGTGTCGCCCTCGTCGCCGGCCGCCGGGTCGGCGCCCAGGCTGCCGTCGTCGATGCCCTGGGTGGCGGAGGGGTTGACGCCGACGTTCTCCGAGGGCCGGCCGGCCTCGCCGTCCGAGGTGGCGCCGAGGGTGACGACGGTGCCCAGCACGGCGACGAGCAGGGCGCCCGCGCCGGCCGCCACCAGGTTGCGCCGGGCCAGGTTCTTCAGACCGCCGCCCTGCTCGGGCGTCGAGGCGGCCGGAGGCGTGGACGCGGAGCGGTTGATGATCAGCGCGGTGTCGACGGGCGGCTTCAGCTCCGGGAAGGCCGTCGGCACCCCGCGGGGCGGCGAGGCCGACTCCTCGGCGTGCGCCTCGGGCACCTCCTCCCCCGCGGTCGGCGCGAGCGCCAGCGGCGTGCCGGAGCGGTCGGCGACCAGGGCGAGGGCCCGGCGTCCGGCGACCGTGCCGCGCTTGTCGGAGAGCGCGCCGCGCAGCCCGATGGACGCCTCCAGTTCGGCGCGCGACCGGTCGAGCTGCCCGCAGCACAGCGCGAGGATGCCGAGCTCGTGGTGGAAGTAGGCCTGTTCGGTCACGTCCCCGGCGAGCCGTGCGGCCTCGGCACCGGCCCGCAGCGTGCGCTCCCAGGCGCTCCAGTGCAGGCCCGCGGCGAACGCGGGCGCGGCGGTGCGGGCCAGCTGCACGGCGACGGGCTGCTCGCCGTCACCGGTGGCGGTGGTGAGCGGGACGACGACGGTGAGCGCGGCGAGCACCGCGTCCGCCTCGGCGCAGACCCGCTCGGGGGTGACCGAGGGGTGCCCGGCCCACCAGGCGTAGTGCTGGGCGGCCGTGCGGGCCTGGGCGGTCAGGCCCTCGGCGTATCCGGCGGCCTCGAGCTGCGTCAGCACCCCGGCGGCCAGCCGGTAGTGGGAGCCGACGGGGGTGACCAGTCCGCAGGCGGCCAGTTCGCCGAGCGCGGCGTCCGCGTGGGTGTCGCCCACCAGGGCGGGCAGGTGCGCCTGGTGCGGCACCTCGCCGCCGAGCGCCACCGCGAACCGCAGGGTGGCACGGGCGGAGGCGCTGAGCCGGGAGGCGAGCAGCGGCGCGGGCGCGGCCGCGTCGCCCAGCGGGGGCAGCGGGACCTCGTCGCCGTCGACGGGCTCGTAGGGCAGGTCGTCGGGGCGGGCGTCGGCGAAGACGCCGAACTCGTCGACCGCGCCGGCCCCGGCGCGCAGCCGGTCGCGCTGCCGCAGCAGGGCGCCGGCCTGGACGAAGCGCAACGGCAGCCCCTCGGACTCGAACCACAGGTCGCCGGCCCAGTTGGCCTCGTCCTCGGTGAGCCGGCGCCCCACGGCGTGCTCCAGCAGGTCGAGGCCGGCGGCGCGGTCGAGGCCCTCGAGGGCGACCTCCTCCACGCCGGCGTCGGCGGAGGGCGCGGGCACGTCCGGGGTGGCGGCGAACAGGAAGGCGCACTCCGGGGTGGCGTGCAGCAGTTCGTCGAGGCTCTCCCCGCCGAACTCGAGGTCGTCCAGGACGACGACGGCGCCGATCTCGCGGACGTGCTCGACCAGCTCCGCCCGCTCCGGCCGGTACAGCGGGGCGTTGTAGACGGCGTAGAAGAGGTCGTGGAGCAGGTCGTCGGCGGTGCGCCGGTGGCCGCTGAGGCGGACGACGCCGTCGGGGGCGAGGTCCGCGCAGTCCTCGGCGACGGTGTCGAGGAGCCGGGTGCGGCCGGAGCCGGCGGGGCCGGTGAGGCGCACCGAGCGGCCGCGGGCGAGCAACCGGACCAGCTGTTCGCGGGTCTCCTGACGGGCCAGCAGCGGCAGCGTGGGCTGCGCGGGGCCGGGCGGGACGGGCGGGCGGGCCGCGCGTTCCACCTCGGCGCGCTCGGCCGCGTCGAGCTTCACGGGCCGGGCGGGCCGTTCGGCCGGCGGGCAGGGTTCTATCTCGCTGCCGTCGACGGGGTTGACGGTGAGCAGGAAGTCACCGGAGACCAGCTGCACCGTGCGGGCGAGTGCGGGCGCGTGCGGTGAGAAGTCGGATGTGAGGGAGTCCCGGGGCGGACGCTGGCGCGGTGCGTCACCGTCACCGTGCCGGCCGTACTCCTCGGGTCCCGGAGTGTTCGGGTCCATAGGTACCTAGCCCCCCAAAAGCGTCGTGTGCCCGAGTCCCACGGACAGGACCCAAAGCCCCTCCCGGCCTTGCTGTGCACACCGCGCTGTCGCTTCTGGTCCGGGCCCGCTCGAGGGTTGCAAGGCAGCGGGCAGCCGAACCCTAAACCTTTGCTCAGTATCTACGACAGTCCGGGGTACCGCGCCGCCCGAGACGTCACAGTCTCGTGAGGATTGTACGGACCGCCCGCGCCGGACCGACCCGTGACGGTCCGATCGCCGTGAACCGGTCGCCGTGAACCGATCGCGGCGGACCGAGCGCCGCGGATCTGTCGCCGTGGACCGGTCGCGGCGGACCGATCCCGTGGACCGGTCGCGGCGGACCTTTCGCAGCGGACCGTCAGCCGGACGGCTCACCGCGGGACCTCACACCCGGGGCAGGCTGTCCACCCCGATGCCCCCCTCGATCGCCAGGATCCGGTGCAGCCGGGTGGCCACCAGCAGGCGCTGCATCTGCGGCGGCACGCCGCGCAGCACCAGACGCCGGCCGCAGCGGCCGGCCCGCCGGTGGGCCCCCATGATCACCCCGAGCCCGGTGGCGTCCCAGGAGTCCAGTTCGGACAGATCCAGCACCAGGTCGCCGACTCCGTCGTCGACGGCCGAGTGCAGGACCGTGCGGGCGTCCGCCGCGCTGCGGACGTCGAGGCGGCCCCCGACGACCAGCTCGGCGTGGTCGCCCCTGATGTGCATATGCGCTCCCCGTGGCCTGCGTTCTCGTGCTCCGAGTGATGCGTCGTTGATCGTTGTTCGTTTTTGTACAGCCGGTGATGCAAGGTCTGACTGCGCGAGGGCCGCCGAGGTTGCTGGCTGTGAGCGAACCGATACCGAATTCACCCCGGCGGGTGATGCCACGCCGGGGTGAAGCGGTGTCAGTGCTTGTAGAAGCCCTGCCCGCTCTTGCGGCCGATGTCACCGGCATCAACCATCCGGCGCATCAGCTCGGGGGCGGCGAACTTCTCGTCCTGGGACTCGGTGTAGATGTTGCTGGTCGCGTGCAGCAGGATGTCCACGCCGGTCAGGTCGGCGGTGGCCAGCGGGCCCATGGCGTGGCCGAAGCCCAGCTTGCAGGCGAGGTCGATGTCCTCGGCGCTGGCGACGCCCGACTCGTACAGCTTCGCGGCCTCGACGACGAGGGCGCAGATGAGGCGGGTGGTGACGAAGCCGGCGACGTCACGGTTGACGACGATGCAGGTCTTGCCGACGGACTCGGCGAACTCCCGCGCCCTGGCCAGCGTTTCGTCGCTGGTCTTGTAGCCGCGGACCAGCTCGCACAGCTGCATCATCGGCACCGGCGAGAAGAAGTGCGTGCCGACGACGCGCTCCGGGTGCTCCGTCACGGCCGCGATCTTGGTGATCGGGATGGCGGAGGTGTTGGAGGCGAGCACGGTGTCCTCGCGGACCAGCTTGTCGAGGGTGCGGAAGATCTCGTGCTTGACCTCGAGCTTCTCGAACACGGCCTCGACCACGACATCGGCGTCCGCGCAGGCGTCCAGGTCGGTCGTGGGGGTGATCCGGGCGAGGGCGGCCTCGGCGTCCTGCGCCTGCAACTTGCCCTTGCTCACGAACTTGTCGTACGACGCCTTGATGCCGTCGGTGCCCCGCGTGAGCGCCTCGTCGGTGACGTCGCGCAGAACGACGTCCCAGCCCGCCTGAGCGGAGACCTGGGCGATACCGGATCCCATGAGACCGGCTCCGATGACGGCGAGCTTGCGTGCCACTGTGCGACTCCCCTGATACGCGCTGTCGTTGTTCTCTCGGGCGGACACTAGCGCCCGTGAGTCGCCATGTGGCGGGTTAGTAACGCGCGTCACGTCTCACATGACGGACATCACACCGCCCCGGCCCGATGGGCGCCCCGGACGGCGTACGGAGTGTCCCGGACAGCCGGGCACAACTAGGCTGGCCGCATGGTCAATCTGACGCGTATCTACACCCGCACCGGCGACAAGGGCACCACCGCGCTCGGTGACATGAGCCGGGTCGCCAAGACCGATCTGCGGATCGCCGCGTACGCCGACGCCAACGAGGCGAACGCGGTGATCGGCACGGCGATCGCGCTGGGCGGGCTCGAGGACGAGGTGGTGCAGGTACTCACCCGCGTCCAGAACGACCTGTTCGATGTGGGCGCGGACCTGTCCACCCCGGTCGTGGAGAACCCGGAGTACCCGCCGCTCAGGGTGGAGCAGTTCTACATCGACCGGCTGGAGGCGGACTGCGACCGCTTCAACGAGCGGCTGGAGAAGCTGCGCTCCTTCATCCTGCCGGGCGGCACCCCGGGCGCGGCCCTGCTGCACCAGGCCTGCACGGTGGTGCGGCGGGCCGAGCGCTCCACCTGGGCGGCGATGGAGGTCCACGGCGAGACCATGAACCCGCTCACCGCCACCTACCTCAACCGTCTCTCCGACCTGCTGTTCATCCTGGCCCGCATCGCCAACAAGGAGACCGGCGACGTGCTGTGGGTGCCGGGCGGGGAGCGCTAGCCGGAAATGGTCGCCAGCGGGCGGGGCGGGCCTGCTGGATCAGGCCCCACAGCAGCAGTGCTCCGCCGACGCACATCATCACCGCCCCGACCTTGGTGAGCGTGCACACCGGGACCTCGACGTCTTCGGTGGTCAGCTTCAGCACCAGGCCGACGGCGAAGGTGATGACGCCCTCCGTGATGTCCTTCGCTGCCCGTGTCACCGGTGTGCTCCCTCCCGTTCGGCGTTCTTCTCCGTGCTCGTGCTCGCGGTGACCGGACCGGCGTCCGCCGGGGCCTTCCTCGGCCAGACGAAGTACGACAGCGCGACCAGTCCGTGGATGCCGGCCGCCCGCCAGGCGCCGAAGCGCCAGTCCTCCAGCGAGGTGACCCGGCTCGGGTCGTCGACGTACCAGATCGCGGCCTGGAGCAGCACCGTCGCGACCACGGCGCCGACCAGCGTGCCCAGCCACACCCTGCCCTCGTGCCGCGCCCGGGCCATGCCGTAGCGCGGGGGCCTGACCAGCGGGCGGCCCTGGAGGCGGTGCGCCGCGTGGCCGTCCAGCCACTTCACGGTGCGGTGGCCGTGGCCCACGGTGTAGCCGATGTAGAGCGCGGCCAGCCCGTGCGTCCAGTCCGGTTCGGCGCCGTTCTTCAGGTCGATCGCGGTGACGATCAGCAGCACGACCTCCAGCAGCGGCTCGCACAGCAGCAGCGCCAGGCCGGTGCGCGGCATCTTCAGCAGGTAGCGGCAGGCCAGTCCCGCGGCCAGCAGCACCCAGAAGCCGATCTCGCAGGCGGCGATCAGGGCGACGATCACGGTTCGCTCCTCTCGGTCACCCTTTCAGGCTCCCGGTGGTCGCGCCCGGATGCGTCGTCGCCCGCGATGAACTCGCGGTACATCGAAAGATGCAGTCCCGTACCGTCCCGGGGCATCAGGCGCCGGGTGCGCGCAGCGTGTTGGATGGTGCCCATGGCCGCCGTACGTCTCCCCCGTCCGCACCGCTTCGACGTCTGGGCCGCGCTCGGCGGGCTGCTGGGCGGGCTGGTGCTGTGGGGCATCGGGCTGGGCATCCGGCCGGCCCACGACCCGCTGGTGATCTTCGACGGGCGCTGGCCGATTCTCCTGCCCCTCGTGGTGACCGCGTGCTGCGAGCTGCTGCGCCGGTCGGCGCCGCGCACCGGGCTGGCCGTCGGCACCCTCGCGCTGGCCGGGGATCTCCTCACCCAGGGCAGCCTCGCCACGATCATGATGTACACGGACCTGATGTACGCCGCAGTCCTGTACGGCCCGCCCTCCTCCGCCCGCCGGATCCCGGTGATCACGGGCCTGCTCACCGTCGTCGGCACGGTGGTGCCGTACGCGGTGTGGCGGGTGCCCGAGGCGCTGCTGATCGGGGTAGGCACCGGCATCGTCTCCTTCGCCCCCGCCTCCACCGGCCTCATCGTGCGCAACCACCGCGAGGCGGCGGACGCGGCGCTGCTGCGCGCCGAGCAGACCGCGCTGCTCGCCGAGATGGACCGCACCCAGGCGGTGACCGCGGAACGCGCCCGGATGGCCCGGGAGTTGCACGACCTGGTCGCCAACCACCTCTCCGCCATCGCCATCCACTCCACGGCCGCGCTGTCCCTGGAGGACGAGCGGACCTCCCGCGAGGCGCTCTCGGTCATCCGGGCGGATGTGGCGGAGCGTCTGGACATGGCGGAGGCGACGGTGAAGACGCACGTCAGCCGTCTGCTGAACAAGCTGGGGCTGCGCAGCCGGGTGCAAGCGGCGGTGCTGGCGCAGGAGTTGGGGATCTGAAGCGGGCCGCGAGCCTAGTGGTCCAGACCTATTGACCGCTGGTCCAGACCTTTCTATTCTCGCGGCACTGCGGGCGTGAAGGCTCAGTCATGCCCCCACCACACTCCCCATAAAGGAGGCGCACGATGCGCTTCAGACGAAGAGTCGCAGCGGCGATCGCGACACTGGCCCTTCCCCTCTCCGGTCTCGTGGCACTCGCGAGCCCCGCTCAGGCCGCGGCCTCCGCCACCGCCACCTACGTCAAGACCCAGGACTGGGGCACCGGCTTCGAGGGCAAGTGGACGGTGAAGAACACCGGCACCACGACCATCAACTCCTGGACCGTCGAGTGGGACTTCCCCTCCGGCACCAAGGTCACCTCCGCCTGGGACGCCACCGTCACCAGCTCCGGCAACCACTGGACCGCGAAAAACACCGGCTGGAACGGCACCCTCGCCCCCGGGGCGTCCGTCAGCTTCGGCTTCAACGGCACCGGCTCCGGCTCCCCCAGCAACTGCACGCTCAACGGCGGCAGCTGCGACGGCGGTCCGGTACCCGGCGACGAGGCCCCCTCGGCGCCCGGCACCCCCACCGCCTCGGACATCACCGACAGCTCGGTGAAGCTCTCCTGGACACCGGCCACCGACGACAAGGGCATCAAGAACTACGACGTCCTGCGCGACGGCGCCAAGGTCGCCACGGTGACCACCACCTCGTACACCGACACCGGGCTCAGCAAGGGCACCGACTACTCCTACTCGGTGCAGGCCCGGGACACCGCCGACCAGACCGGCCCGGTCAGCGGCTCGGTGCGGGTGCGCACCACCGGTGAGACCGAGGAGCCCCCGCCGCCCGGCGACAAGGTCAAGCTCGGCTACTTCGTCGAGTGGGGCGTCTACGGCCGCAACTACCACGTCAAGAACCTGGTGACCTCCGGCTCCGCGTCGAAGATCACCCACATCAACTACGCCTTCGGCAACGTCAAGAACGGTCAGTGCACCGTCGACGACACCTTCGCCGCCTACGAGAAGGCCTACACCGCCGACCAGTCGGTCAGCGGCAAGGCCGACACCTGGGACCAGCCGCTGCGCGGCAACTTCAACCAGCTGCGCCAGCTGAAGGCCAAGTACCCGCACATCAAGGTGCTGTACTCCTTCGGCGGCTGGACCTACTCCGGCGGCTTCGGCCAGGCCGCGCAGAACCCGGCCGCGTTCGCCAAGTCCTGCAAGGCCGTCGTGGAGGACCCGCGCTGGGCCGACGTCTTCGACGGCATCGACATCGACTGGGAGTACCCGAACGCCTGCGGTCTGACCTGTGACAGCAGCGGACCGGCCGCCTTCAAGAACCTCATGCAGGCACTGCGTGCCGAGTTCGGCAAGGACTACCTGGTCACCGCCGCGATCACGGCCGACGCCTCCGCCGGCGGCAAGATCGACGCCGCCGACTACGGCGGTGCGGCGCAGTACCTCGACTGGTACAACGTGATGACGTACGACTACTTCGGCGCCTGGGACCGGACCGGCCCGACCGCCCCCCACTCGCCGCTGACGTCGTACAACGGCATCCCGAAGGAGGGCTTCAACTCCGCCGCCGCCATCGCCAAGCTCAAGGGCAAGGGCGTCCCGTCGAGCAAGCTGCTGCTCGGCATCGGCTTCTACGGCCGCGGCTGGACCGGCGTCACCCAGTCCGCCCCCGGCGGCACCGCCACCGGCCCGGCGACCGGCACCTACGAGGCGGGCATCGAGGACTACAAGGTCCTCAGGAACAGCTGCCCCGCCACCGGCACGGTCGGCGGCACGGCCTACGCCCACTGCGGCAGCAACTGGTGGTCCTACGACACCCCGTCCACCATCAACGGCAAGATGTCCTGGGCCAAGAACCAGGGCCTGGGCGGGGCGTTCTTCTGGGAGTTCAGCGGAGACAGCGCGAACGGAGAGCTGGTGAGCGCCATCGACAGCGGACTGAAGTAGAGCACTGAAGGGGAGCTCAAAGGCTCCTTGAGCAACGTTGACGCTCCCCCAGACTTCGTCCGGGGGAGCGTGAAACGCGGCTACGCCACGTTCACCCGCTGACCGGGCGGGGCTGCCTCGAGCCACGCGAGGAATCCGGTCAGCGCGTCCTCGCTCATCGCCAGTTCGAGCCGGGTGCCGCGATGCAGGCAGGCGAGGATCACTGCGTCCGACAGCAGCGCCAGCTCCTCCTCGCCCTCCGGGAGCCGGCGGCCGGCCACCTCGATCGCGGAGCGCTCCAGGATGCGGCGCGGGCGAGGGGCGTAGGAGAAGACCCGGAACCATTCGACCCGGTCGCCGTTGTAGCGGGCCACGCCATAGGCCCAGCCCTTGCCGGTGCCGTCGCCCGCCTCGGGGGCGTTCCAGCGCAGGCTGCAGTCGAAGGTGCCGCCCGAACGCTGGATGAGCCGGCGGCGCAGCCCGAAGACGAAGAGGCCCACCACCACGAGGGCCACGACGATTCCGCACACAGTCAGAGCGAGGATCATCGACACCGACCTCCTCGTCTGCCTAGGTTACGGAACGTAAAAATCATCCATATCTGCCTCAGCCGCGGCCGGCTCCGGATCACTCCGGTGCCGACCGCGGCTGAGTTACGTCATGACACCTCGCGGTGTCAGCGCGCCGCCGAAGCCGCGCGCAGTCGGGCGGCCGCGCGGCGCTCGGCCTCCGCGTCGTCCTCCGCCTTCGCACGGGCCAGCTCCTGCTCCGCGCGCTGGATGTCGATCTCTTCCGCCAGCTCGGCGATCTCGGCCAGCAGCGACAGCTTGTTGTCCGCGAACGAGATGAAACCGCCGTGCACCGCGGCGACGACCGTCCCACCGTCACTCGTACGGATGGTCACCGGGCCCGGCTCCAGCACACCGAGCAGCGGCTGGTGACCGGGCATGACGCCGATGTCGCCGGACGTGGTGCGCGCGACGACCAGGGTGGCCTCGCCGGACCAGACCTCTCGGTCGGCCGCGACCAGCGCGACGTGCAGCTCAGCAGCCAAGGTGGCTCCTCGGGTCACCACCCGGCGGGACTGCCGGGTGTTGGTTACAAGTCTAAGGGGCGTGACCGAGGGGGCGGGACGCGCCCGCCCCCTCGGGTGTGAACCTCACAGGTTCACGGTGAGCTCGGTGCTCAGGAGACGCCCAGCTCCTTCGCGTTCTTCTTCAGGTCCTCGATGCCACCGCACATGAAGAACGCCTGCTCCGGGAAGTGGTCGTACTCACCGTCGCAGATCGCGTTGAACGCGGCGATCGACTCGTCCAGCGGCACGTCCGAACCGTCCACGCCGGTGAACTGCTTGGCGACGTGGGTGTTCTGGGACAGGAAGCGCTCCACGCGACGGGCACGGTGGACGACGAGCTTGTCCTCCTCGCCCAGCTCGTCGATACCGAGGATCGCGATGATGTCCTGGAGGTCCTTGTACTTCTGCAGGATGTTCTTGACGCGCATGGCGCAGTCGTAGTGCTCCTGCGAGATGTAGCGCGGGTCCAGGATCCGGGACGTGGAGTCCAGCGGGTCCACGGCCGGGTAGATGCCCTTCTCGGAGATCGGACGGGAGAGAACCGTCGTCGCGTCCAGGTGGGCGAAGGTGGTGGCCGGGGCCGGGTCGGTCAGGTCGTCCGCGGGGACGTAGATCGCCTGCATCGAGGTGATCGAGTGACCGCGGGTCGAGGTGATGCGCTCCTGCAGAGCACCCATCTCGTCGGCCAGGTTCGGCTGGTAGCCCACCGCGGAGGGCATGCGGCCGAGCAGGGTCGACACCTCGGAACCGGCCTGGGTGAAGCGGAAGATGTTGTCGATGAAGAACAGCACGTCCTGCTTCTGCACATCGCGGAAGTACTCCGCCATGGTCAGACCGGCCAGGGCCACGCGCAGACGGGTGCCCGGCGGCTCGTCCATCTGACCGAAGACCAGCGCGGTCTTGTCGATGACGCCGGACTCGGTCATCTCCTGGATGAGGTCGTTGCCCTCACGGGTGCGCTCACCGACACCGGCGAACACGGACACACCGTCGTGGTTGTTGGCGACGCGGTAGATCATCTCCTGGATGAGCACCGTCTTGCCGACGCCGGCGCCGCCGAACAGACCGATCTTGCCGCCCTTGACGTACGGGGTCAGCAGGTCGATGACCTTGACGCCGGTCTCGAACATCTCGGTCTTCGACTCGAGCTCGTCGAAGTTCGGCGCCTTGCGGTGGATCGGCCAGCGCTCGCCGTCGTAGTCGGCGTCGGTGTTCAGCACCGCACCGAGGGTGTTGAACACCTTGCCCTTGGTGAAGTCGCCGACCGGCACGGTGATCGGGGCGCCGGTGTCGACCACCGGGGCCTGGCGGACCAGACCGTCGGTGGGCTGCATGGAGATGGCGCGGACCAGGCCGTCACCCAGGTGCTGGGCGACCTCCAGGGTCAGCGTCTTCTTCTCGCCGGCCTTGGCCGGGTCGGACACCTCGACGTGGAGGGCCTGGTAGATGTCCGGCATCGCGTCGACGGGGAACTCCACGTCGACGACCGGGCCGATGACCCGGGCGACGCGGCCCGTAGCCGTCGCGGTCTCAACAGTGGTGGTCATTTATCGGTCACTCCCCGCGGTCGCGTCGGCCAGGGCACTGGCGCCACCGACGATCTCGCTGATTTCCTGGGTGATTTCGGCCTGGCGGGCCTGGTTGGCAAGCCGGGTGAGAGTCTCGATGAGCTCGCCCGCGTTGTCGGTGGCCGACTTCATCGCGCGCCGCGTGGCGGCGTGCTTCGAAGCGGCCGACTGGAGCAGTGCGTTGTACACACGGCTCTCCACATAGCGCGGCAGCAGGGCGTCGAGGACGTCCTCCGCCGAGGGCTCGAAGTCGTACAGCGGCAGGATCTCGCCCTTCGGAGCGGCCTCCGCGGCGGCCTCGTCGAGGCGCAGCGGAAGCATCCGGGAGTCGACCGCCGTCTGCGTCATCATCGAGACGAACTCGGTGTAGACGATGTGGAGCTCGTCCACGCCGCCGTCCGCCGTGCTCTTCTCGATGGCCTTGATCAGCGGAGCCGCGACCTTCTTGGCGTCCGCGTACGAGGGGTCGTCGGTGAAGCCCGTGAACGACTCCGCGATCTGGCGCTCACGGAAGTTGTAGTGGGCGACACCGCGCCGGCCGACGATGTACGTGTCGACCTGCTTGCCCTCGCGCTCCAGGCGCTCGGTCAGCTGCTCCGCCGTCTTGATGGCGTTGGCGTTGAAGGCGCCGGCCAGGCCGCGGTCGCTCGTGAGGAGCAGGACCGCGGCACGGGTCGGGTTCTCCGCCTCCGTGGTCAGCGGGTGCTTGGTGTTCGAACCGGTACCGACCGCCGTGACCGCGCGGGTGAGCTCCCGCGCGTACGGCGTGGAGGCCGCCACCTTGCGCTGCGCCTTGACGACGCGCGAGGCGGCGATCATCTCCATCGCCTTCGTGATCTTCTTGGTCGCGGTGACGGATCGGATGCGACGCTTGTAGACCCGGAGCTGGGCTCCCATGAGTCAGGTCCCTTCCTTACGTCACTTGGAGGCGCTGGTCGCCTTCGGGGCGGCGGGAGCGTCCTCACCGAGCAGCTTGCCGTCGCTCGTCTCGAACTGCTTCTTGAACTCGGCGATGGCGTCGGCAACGGCCTGCAGGGTGTCGTCCGACATCTTGCCGCCCTCCTTGATGGAGGTCATCAGGCCCTGCTCCTTGCGGTGCAGGTACTCCAGCATCTCCTTCTCGAAGCGCCGGATGTCGGCGACCGGCACGTCGTCCATCTTGCCGGTGGTGCCGGCCCAGACGGAGACGACCTGGTCCTCGGTGGCCATCGGCTGGTACTGGTCCTGCTTGAGCAGCTCGACCATGCGCTGACCGCGCTCCAGCTGGGCCTTGGAGGCCGCGTCCAGGTCGGAACCGAAGGCGGCGAACGCCTCCAGCTCACGGAACTGGGCGAGGTCCACACGCAGACGGCCGGAGACCTGCTTCATCGCCTTGTGCTGCGCGGAACCACCGACTCGGGAGACGGAGATACCGACGTTCAGCGCGGGACGCTGACCGGCGTTGAACAGGTCCGACTCCAGGAAGCACTGGCCGTCGGTGATGGAGATGACGTTGGTCGGGATGAACGCCGAGACGTCGTTGGCCTTGGTCTCGACGATCGGCAGACCGGTCATCGAGCCGGCGCCCATATCGTCGGAGAGCTTGGCGCAGCGCTCCAGCAGGCGGGAGTGCAGGTAGAAGACGTCGCCCGGGTAGGCCTCACGGCCCGGCGGACGGCGCAGCAGCAGCGACACGGCACGGTAGGCGTCGGCCTGCTTCGACAGGTCGTCGAAGACGATCAGGACGTGCTTGCCCTGGTACATCCAGTGCTGGCCGATGGCGGAACCGGTGTAGGGCGCCAGGTACTTGAAGCCGGCCGGGTCGGACGCCGGGGCGGCGACGATGGTCGTGTACTCCAGGGCGCCGTTCTCCTCCAGCGCGCGGCGGACCGACGCGATGGTGGAGCCCTTCTGGCCGATGGCGACGTAGATGCAGCGGACCTGCTTCTTCGGGTCGCCGGAGCGCCAGTTGTCGCGCTGGTTGATGATCGTGTCGACGGCCAGCGCGGTCTTGCCGGTCTGGCGGTCACCGATGATCAGCTGGCGCTGACCACGGCCGATCGGGGTCATGGCGTCGACGGCCTTGTAGCCGGTCTCCATCGGCTCGTGCACCGACTTGCGCTGCATGACCGTGGGGGCCTGCAGCTCGAGGGCGCGGCGGCCCTCGGTCTCGATCTCGCCGAGGCCGTCGATCGGGTTGCCGAGCGGGTCGACCACTCGGCCGAGGTAGCCCTCGCCGACCGGGACGGACAGAACCTCGCCGGTACGGGTGACCGACTGGCCCTCCTCGATGCCGCTGAACTCACCGAGGACGATCGCACCGATCTCACGCTCCTCGAGGTTGAGGGCGAGGCCGAGGGTGCCGTCCTCGAACTTCAGCAGCTCGTTGGCCATGGCCGAGGGCAGGCCCTCGACCTTCGCGATGCCGTCGCCGGCCAGGGTGACCGTACCGACCTCCTCGCGCGAGGCCGCGTCCGGCTTGTACGACTGGACGAAGTTCTCCAGCGCGTCCCGGATCTCCTCCGGCCGGATCGTGAGCTCCGCCATCTGAGTTCCCTGCTCTCCTTGTTGGGCCCGAAGTTTCACTTTGGGGGGATGGGGACTCCCCCCAACAGGAGGTGAATCCTCTGCACGGCCCAACCAGGGCCGTAGGTACGTACTGCGTTCGTTGCTATGAAATTGCTGCTAGCCGGCCAGGCGGCGGCTCGCGTCTTCCAGCCGGTCCGCGATGGAGCCGTTGATGACCTCGTCGCCGATCTGCACCCGGATCCCGCCGATGACCGAGGGGTCCACGTCGAGGTTGAGGTGCATCTGGCGGCCGTAGAGCTTCGCCAGGGCGGCGCCCAGGCGCTGCTTCTGCTGGTCGCTCAGCGGCACCGCGGAGGTGACCACGGCCACCATGCGGTTGCGGCGGTCGGCGGCGAGCTTGGACAGGGACTCCAGTCCCGACTCCAGGCTACGTCCCCGCGGCGCGGTCACAAGACGCGTCACCAGTCGCTGGGTGACCGCATCGGCCCGGCCGCCGAGCAGGCTGCGCAGCAGCTCGGCCTTGGCGGACGTGGTGGCCTTGCGGTCGGTCAGCGCGGCGCGCAGCTCGGTGCTGCCGGAGACGATCCGGCCGAACCGGAACAGCTCGTCCTCGACGCTGTCGAGCGTGCCCGCCCGCTGGGCGGCGGTGAGGTCGGCGAGGTCGGCCAGCTGCTCCAGCGCGTCCACCAGGTCGCGGGACTGCGACCAGCGGGAACGCACCATGCCGGCCACCAGGTCCACGGCCTCGCCGCTGACCCGCGAGCCGAGCAGGCGCTGGGCCAGCTCCGCCTTGGCCTCTCCGTCCTGCGCCGGGTCGGTGAGGACCCGACGCAGCGACACCTCGCGGTCGAGCAGCGCGGTGACGGCGGCCAGCTCGTCGGCGAGCGTCGCGGCGTCGACGGTCGTGCTGTCCGTCAGCGCGTCGAGACGCTCACGGGCGGCTGCCAGGGCCTCGCGGCTCGCTCCGTTCATCGTGCGGCCTCAGCCTTCTGGTCGAGCTCGTCCAGGAAGCGGTCGATCACGCGGCTCTGCCGGGCGTGGTCCTCGAGGGACTCGCCGACGAGCTTGCCGGCCAGGTCGGTGGCGAGCTTGCCGACGTCCTGACGCAGCGCGGACGCGGCGGCCTTGCGGTCGGCCTCGATCTGGGCGTGACCGGCGGCGATGATCTCCTCGCGCTGCCGCTGGCCCTCCGCACGCATCTCGGCGATGAGCGCGGCACCCTGCTCCTGCGCCTCCTGGCGCAGACGCGCGGCCTCGTGCCGGGCCTCGGCGAGCTGTGCCTTGTACTGCTCAAGGACGCTCTGGGCCTCGACCTTCATGGCCTCGGCCTCTTCGATACCGCCTTCGATCGCCGCCCGGCGCTCCTCCAGAACCTTGTTGATGTTCGGGAGCAGCTTCTTCCAGAAGAAGAAGAACACGATGGCGAAGGCGATGGTGCCGACGAGCAGCTCGGGGCCCGGAGGAATGAGCGGGTTCTGCTCCTCCTCGGCCGCCAGCTGTACCAGGTTGGCGATCACATCAGTGCCTTTCGTCGAAAGGTTTGGCTCGTCGGCGTTCGTCAGTTGTAGACGAACGGCATGACGATGCCGATGAGGGCGAGCGCCTCACAGAAGGCGAAGCCGAGGATCTGGTTGGCACGGATCAGGCCGGCGGCCTCGGGCTGGCGGGCGAGCGCCTGGGTGCCGTTACCGAAGATGATGCCGACGCCGACACCGGGGCCGATGGCGGCGAGGCCGTAGCCGACGGAACCGATGTTGCCTTCGAGGGCGGCGAGGGTCTCCATGGCAGCCATGCTGATTCTTCCTTCTCTTTCTCGGACCGGCGGGGGTTGGCCACCGGACGTTCTTGGGGGCTTGTGGTGCGGGGGAGGCTCAGTGGTGCTCGGCGAGCGCGCCCTGGATGTACGAGCAGGCCAGCAGCACGAAGACGTACGCCTGGACGGCCTGGACGAAAAGTTCGAACACGATCATGACCATGGTCATGACGAAGGAGACGCCGGCCGCCGGGATCATCCAGCTGTTCAGCAGGTACCAGGAGGCGACCGTGAACATCACCAGCATGAGGTGGCCGGCGAACATGTTGGCGAACAGTCGCACGGCGTGGGTGAACGGCCGGACCAGGAGGTTCGAGAAGAACTCGATAACCATGACCAGCGGCAGCACCGCGCCCAGCGACTTGTCGTAGCCGGTCACGTTCTTGAAGAAGCCGACGAAGCCGTGCCGCTTGAAGGTCAGCCCCACCCAGACCAGCCAGACGATCGCGGCGAGCACCATCGGGTAGGCGATGATCGACGACACCGGAAACTGGGCCAGCGGGACCACGGACCAGATGTTCATGACCCAGATGAAGAAGAACAGCGAGACCATGAAGGGGACGTACTTCTCGCCCTCCTTCTTGCCGAGCGTCTCGTAGACGATGCCGCGGCGGACGAAGTCGTATCCGGCCTCACCGATCATCTGCAGCTTGCCCGGCACCACCTTCGCCTTGCCGAACGCCGCGTAGAAGAAGCTGACGACGACGACGGTGGTGATGAGGGCGAGCAGCATCACCTTGTTGAACTCGATCCCACCGACAGTGGCGATCGGCTTGAAGAGGAACGAGTGCAGGCCCGGAGCCGGAAAGCCACACCCGTTGTCGGACATGATCCGACAGCTCCAGTCAAAGGCGAGCTGGGTCTGGTCAGCACTCACCGCGGGCTCCTTCGGCGTGACGCATAGGTACGGCAACCTCGTTGTGTCGGCGCGGCGCGCAGCCGCGGATCGGCACCGGACAGGTGTTACGGATGTGGGGGCGGCTGGGGGGCAACAAGCCTCGCGATGTAGCAGGCGTCAGCTCGGATGCCCGCGCCCGCGATGCCGCAGTTGGCACCGGACGATAGCAGGATCTCTCACGCGTCTTTATCCCGGGCCTACCTCTCACGACGAGGGCCCCGGCTTGTCGGGCTTCCCGCCCGTCGTCGACTCGGGCTCGACGTAGAGGATCTTGGTTTTCATATGGGCGCGCGTCTGTGCGGCGATCCACACCAGAGTGCCGCCGACCAGCGTGAACGCAAATGCCTTGGCGTTGAACAGCGTGGTGTCCTTGAACGCCGTGAGGAAGATGAACAGCAGCAGGATCTGCGCCGCGTAGAGCATCAGGCCCATCATCTGGAACAGGTGCGGAAGCGTTCTGGCGGTGCGCTGCAGGACGTAGAGGCCGATCCCCATGAAGAGGATGACCACCACGGTCGCGACGAGCGCTCCGATCGCCCCCTTGCCTCCGGCCACCACCGCGCTGACAACGACGCCGACAGCGCCGGCGGCGGCCGTGGGCACGGCGGCCTGGGCCAGATTCCGGACGTCGTTGGACAGCATGGCGGCAACTCCGCTTTTCACAGGGGGCAGGGGTGTCGTCATGGACGAGCGTAAACCCCTGGGCCAAGTGTGAAGTTCTCACACCATCGGACCGTCGCACTACGGCCCTTCGGCTCTCCGCGGGGTTCTCGTGAACGGTATCACAAACTATTTGATGCAGTCTTTACCCGAGAGGTGTGCCCACTCTCACACATGAGGGTGAACACGCGCGCGTGAGCGAGAAGCGGGGCGAGTTGTCTGATATTGGGGGTTCGCACCCCCAAAGCAGACCCATCACACCCCCACGAGTTGGCAATGCTCTAGGCGGATTCTTACCTTGACCGTGACCAGCCCCCGGAGGTGACGGTGCCTCACCCCTGGCCGGGGGCGTGATCGGTCCACCTAGCGCGAGCTGCTCGCCCTGCGGCGGTCGGCCAAGCGTGCGCGGGGTCCGACGGCGGTGGCGCCGTTGACGCCGGAGACGCCGGCGGCGACCGGAGTGCGGGTGCCCTGCTGCTCCGCCGCATCGGCCGGCCCGGCCTCCGCCGGGGCCGGTGCCTGCCGGGAGGCGCGGGCGGCGCTGCGGCGGGCCCGGCGGTAGCGGGGCGGCACGAACGCCTCCATCCAGCGCGGGGTGCGCGGAGTGAAGCGGGGCAGCAGGAGCAGAACCAGCCCGATCGCGCTGAGGAAGACCACCCCCAGGACGATCCACATGGACGCCGAGTTGACCGAGTAGGCCAGCGCGCCGAAGGCGATCAGCGCCGACCAGAAGTACATGATCAGCACCGCCCGGCTGTGCGAGTGGCCGATCTCCAGCAGCCGGTGGTGCAGATGCCCCCGGTCCGCCGCGAACGGCGACTGGCCGCGCCAGGTGCGCCGCACGATCGCCAGGATCAGGTCCGCCATGGGCAGGGCGATGATCGTCAGCGGCATGATCAGCGGGATGAAGACCGGCACCATCGCATGGGTCGCCTCCCGCGTGCCGCCCAGGTCGACATTGAGCGCCTCGACGTCCAGCTGGCCGGTGACCGACACGGCGCTGGCCGCCAGGACGAGGCCGATCAGCATCGAGCCGGAGTCCCCCATGAAGATCCGGGCCGGGTGCAGATTGTGCGGCAGGAAGCCGAGGCACATGCCGATCAGCAGCGCGGAGAACAGGGTGGCGGGGGCTGCGGCCTCGGCGCCGTAGCCGTACCAGATCCGGTAGCTGTAGAGGAAGAACGCGGTGGCCGCGATGCACACCATGCCCGCGGCGAGACCGTCGAGTCCGTCGACGAAGTTCACCGCGTTGATGGTGATGACGACCAGCGCCACGGTGAGCAGATTGCCCTGCCACGGGGTGACGGCGACCGTGCCGACGCCGGGGATGGGCAGCCACAGGATCGTCAGGCCCTGCAGGATCATGACGCCGGCGGCGATCACCTGGGCACCCAGCTTGATCAGGGCGTCGATCTCGAACTTGTCGTCCAGGACGCCGAGCAGCCAGATCAGCGCCGCCCCCGACAGCAGGGCGCGGGCCTCGTTGGAGTCCTCGAACACCTGGTTCAGGTTGGTCAGGTGACTGGCCACCAGCAGGCCCGCGCACAGCCCGAAGAACATCGCGATCCCGCCGAGCCGCGGGGTGGGCTCCCGGTGCACGTCACGCGCGCGGATCTCCGGCATCGCCCCGGCCACGATCGCGAACTTGCGTACCGGGCCGGTCAGCAGGTACGTCACCGCGGCCGTGATGCAGAGCGTCAGCAGGTATTCACGCACGGGCTTTCCTAGGAGTCACTGGTGTGTCAGCACCACACCTTAGCCCTCGCGGCTGTCCACGGGTCCTGCCCGCCCTGTGGCCGGAGACGGACCGTTACATCACCCGTACAGTCACGTCGGCGCCCCGTACGGTCATGGCGGGAAGGCGCCGGCCAGGTCCCGCACCTGCTCCCGCACCCTGGGCGCACTGGCCTCGTCCCGCAGTGCCCGGCCGATGAACGCCGCGATCCGGATCATCTCCGCCTCCCCCATGCCCTGGGTGGTGACCGCGGCCGTGCCGAGGCGCAGTCCGCGCAGGTCTGCGTGGGGAAGGGCACAGCTGTCCATGACCAGGCCGGCCGCCGCGAGCCGGCCACGGGCGGTGCGGCCGTCGACGCCGAGCGGGGCCGGGTCGGCGGTGATCAGGTGGGTGTCCGTGCCGCCGGTGGTGACGACCAGGCCCTCGGCGGCCAGCGCCGCGGCCAGCGCCTTGGCGTTGGCGACCACCTGGTGTGTGTACGCGGCGAAGGCCGGGGTGGCTGCCTCGCCGAAGGCCACGGCCTTGGCGGCGATGGTGTGCATCTGGGCGCCGCCCTGGGTGAAGGGGAACACGGCCCGGTCGACCCGCTCGGCCAGCTCGCCGCCGCACAGGATCATGCCGCCGCGCGGGCCGCGGAGCACCTTGTGCGTGGTCGCGCACACGATGTCCGCGTACGGCACGGGGCTGGGCGCCGCTCCCCCGGCGACCAGCCCGATGGGGTGCGCGGCGTCGGCGATGAGATGGGCGCCCACCTCGTCGGCCACCTCGCGGAAGAAGGCGTAGTCGATGTGCCGGGGGTAGGAGATGGAGCCGCAGACGATGGCCTTGGGGCGGCGGGTGCGGGCCAGGGTGCGCACCTGGTCGCGGTCGATGAGCCCGGACTCGGCGTCGACGCCGTAGCCGACGAAGTCGAACCAGCGGCCCGAGAAGTTCGCGGGCGAGCCGTGCGTGAGGTGGCCGCCGTGGGGCAGGCCGAGGGCGAGCACGGTGTCCCCGGGGCGCAGCAGCGCCGCATAGGCGGCCAGCACGGCCGACGAACCGGAGTGCGCCTGCACATTGGCGTGCTCGGCGCCGAACAGCGTCTTGGCCCGCTCGACGGCCAGCCGCTCGGCGACGTCGACGATCTCGCAGCCCCCGTGGTGCCGGGCGCCGGGGTACCCCTCGGCGTACTTGTTGGCCAGCGGCGACCCGAGGGCGGCCAGCACGGCCGGCGAGGTGAAGTTCTCGGCAGCGATCAGCTGCAGCGTGCTCGCCTGCCGCTCGCGCTCCCCCAGCAGCAGGTCGGCGAGCTCGGGATCCTGCCGCCGCAGCACATCGCCCTCGAGGGCATGGGTGACCGTCATGACGAACTCCCGGGCGTCGACGCTGACGTAGGACCAATGTAGGCCCGGCAGTACGCCCGCGCCCGAGTTGTTGCACCACGGCCCCTGCGGCACGCCCGTGAGGCCGCCGCGGCCGGCTGGCGGCTAGGTGTGCGCCGGCACCCCGGTCAGCGCCGTCACCACCGGGTCCAGGGCCTGGTGGATCTCGTCGCCGATGGAGCGGAAGAAGGTCAGGGGGGCGCCGTACGGGTCGTGGACCTCGTCGGCCTCCGCGGTGGGGGCCAGGAGCCACCCGCGCAGCGCGGCCGCGGCGCGGACCAGGGCGCGGGCGCGCATCACCAGGCCGTCCTCCAGCGGGGGCAGCGTCGCCGGGTCGATGGCGTTCACCAGGCGGGTGAACTCCTTCAGGGTGAAGGTGCGCAGGCCCGCCGAGTGGCCCATCGAGATCACCTGCGCCCGGTGGTCCCGCGTGGCCGTGAGCACCAGGTCCGCCCGGATGACGTGCTCGTCCAGCAGCTCGCGGCCCTTGAAGCCGGAGGCGTCCGCCCCGTACTCGGCCAGCACCGTCTCCGCGTGGGACTCCATGGGCGCGCCCTCGTGGCCCCAGGTGCCCGCGCTCTCCACGATCAGCCCGCCGCCCAGCACGCCCAGCCGCTGCTGCACGAAATGCCGGGTCAGCCGCTCGGTGATCGGCGAGCGGCAGACGTTGCCGGTGCTGACGTGGAGGATGCGGAAGGTGTCGCGCGGGAAGCCGAACGTCGTCGTCTGCTCCGCGCTGCTCTCCCCGTTGCCTATGCCACGCCCCGCGTCAGGGGCCGTCAATTCGCCACCTCGAGGTCGGGTACCACCTTGCGCAGCTGCTCCGGCGAGAGCGCTCCCTCGCGCAGCAGGACCGGCACGGAACGGGTGACGTCGACGATGGACGAGGGGACGTTGCCCGGGGTCGGGCCGCCGTCGAGGTAGACGGAGACCGAGTCGCCGAGCATCTCCTGCGCGGCGTCGCAGTTCTCCGGCGCCGGGTGCCCGGTGAGGTTGGCGGAGGAGACGGCCATGGGGCCGACCTCGGTCAGCAGCTCGATGGCGACCGGGTGCAGCGGCATCCGCACCGCGACCGTGCCGCGCGCGTCGCCGAGGTCCCACTGCAGCGACGGCTGGTGCTTGGCGACCAGCGTCAGAGCGCCCGGCCAGAACGCGTCGACCAGCTCCCAGGCCAGCTCGGAAAAGTCGGTGACCAGGCCGTGCAGGGTGTTCGGGGAGCCGATCAGGACGGGCGTGGGCATGTTGCGGCCCCGGCCCTTCGCGGCCAGCAGGTCGGCCACGGCGTCCGGGGAGAACGCGTCCGCGCCGATGCCGTACACGGTGTCCGTGGGCAGCACCACGAGCTCGCCGCGGCGGACGGCGGAGGCGGCCTCGCGCAGACCGGTCGCGCGGTCGGTCGCGTCGTTGGTGTCGTAACGCCGAGCCATTTAACGGGCCTCCTCGTACACGTGCTGCTGACGGAAAGACGTAAGCCGGGCCCGGCCGGGCTGCCCGGGCTGCCGCGCCTGTGGGGTCTGTGGGGTCTGCCCGGCCTGCCGGGTCTGCCGGGTCTGCCCGGCTTGCCGGGTCTGCCGGGTCTGCCGGGTCTGCGGGGTCTGCGGGGTCTGCGGGGTCTGCCGCGTCGGCCGGGCGGTCACGGCAGCGCCTTGCGGGCGGTGGCGAACCGCGGGCGGTTGTTCAGGTCCGGGTGGTCGGCAGCGTCGGTCCAGCCGCGGTCCTCCGCGAAGATCCACGGCACCTGGCCGCCCTGGGTGTCGGCGTGCTCCACCACGACCACCCCGCCGGGACGCAGCAGCCGGTGCGCGGTGCGCTCCAGGCCGCGGATCAGGTCCAGGCCGTCCTCGCCGGAGAACAGCGCCATGCCGGGGTCGTAGTCGCGCGCCTCGGGGGCGACGTACTCCCACTCCGACAGCGGGATGTACGGCGGATTGGAGATGACCAGGTCGACCTGCCCGTCGAGGTCGGGGAAGGCCGTCAGGGCGTCGCCCTGGCGCAGCTCGACCCGGGACCCCTCCATGTTCTTGCGGGTCCACACCAGCGCTTCCTCGGACAGCTCCACCGCGTACACGCGCGAGCGCGGCACCTCCTGGGCCAGCGCGAGCGCTATGGCGCCCGAGCCGGTGCACAGGTCGACGATGCACGGCTCGACGACGTCCATGGCGCGCACCGCGTCTATGGCCCAGCCGACCACCGACTCGGTCTCCGGACGCGGCACGAACACCCCGGGCCCGACCTGCAGCTCCAGGTAGCGGAAGTAGGCGCGCCCGGTGATGTGCTGCAGCGGTTCGCGGGCCTCCCGGCGTGCGACGACCTCCCAGTACCGGGCGTCGAAGTCGGAGTCCTTCACGTTGTGCAGCTCGCCGCGCTTGACGCCGTGCACGAACGCGGCGAGCTCCTCCGCGTCGGTGCGCGGCGAGGGCACGCCGGCGTCGGCGAGCCGCTGGGTGGCCTGGGCCACCTCGGCGAGCAGCAGATTCACGTGGTCCTCCGGGCTGTCTACGTAAGTTACGCGGCCGCGAGCTTGGCGGCCGAGTCGGCGTCGACGCAGGCCTGGATCACCGCGTCGAGGTCGCCGTCCAGCACCTGGTCCAGGTTGTACGCCTTGAAGCCGATCCGGTGGTCCGAGATGCGGTTCTCCGGGAAGTTGTAGGTGCGGATCTTCTCGGAGCGGTCGACGGTGCGGACCTGGCTGCGGCGGGCGTCGGCGGCCTCCCGCTCCGCCTCCTCCTGCGCCATGGCGAGCAGCCTGGAGCGCAGGATACGCAGGGCCTGCTCCTTGTTCTGCAGCTGGCTCTTCTCGTTCTGGCAGGAGGCGACGACGCCGGTCGGGATGTGCGTGATGCGCACCGCGGAGTCGGTGGTGTTGACGGACTGGCCGCCGGGGCCGGAGGACCGGTAGACGTCGATGCGCAGATCGTTGGGGTTGATCTCCACGTCGACCTCCTCCGCCTCGGGCGTGACCAGCACACCGGCGGCGGAGGTGTGGATGCGGCCCTGCGACTCGGTGGCCGGGACGCGCTGCACGCGGTGCACGCCGCCCTCGTACTTCAGCCGGGCCCATACGCCCTGGCCGGGCTCGACCGGACCGCGGGCCTTCACGGCGACCTGGACGTCCTTGTAGCCGCCCAGCTCGGACTCGGTGGCGTCGATGATCTCGGTCTTCCAGCCGACCCGCTCGGCGTAGCGCAGGTACATGCGCAGCAGGTCACCGGCGAACAGCGCGGACTCGTCGCCGCCCGCACCCGCCTTGATCTCCAGGATGACGTCCTTGTCGTCGCTCGGGTCGCGCGGGATCAGCAGCAGCCGCAGCTTCTCGGTGAGCTCCTCGCGCTGCTGCTCCAGCTCCTTGACCTCGGCGGCGAAGTCCGGGTCGTCGGCGGCCAGTTCGCGTGCGGCCTCGATGTCGTCGCCGGTCTGCTTCCAGGAGCGGTACGTGGCGACGATCGGGGTGAGTTCGGCGTAGCGCTTGTTCAGCCTGCGCGCGCCTGCCTGGTCGGCGTGGACCGACGGGTCGGCGAGCTTCTTCTCCAGGTCGGCGTGCTCGGCGACGAGTTCCTCGACGGCCTCGAACATCTTGGGCTCCTGCGGTGACGGGGGTGAAGGGCGGGCGACCAAAAACGCCGGTCCCGGGCGCACCCCCGTGGGGCGCGACCGTGGACCGGCGAATAGGGGCTCGCTACTTCTTGGAGCCGGCGGCCTTGCCGAAGCGGGCCTCGAAGCGGGCCACACGGCCACCGGTGTCGAGGATCTTCTGCTTGCCCGTGTAGAACGGGTGGCACTCGGAGCAGACCTCGGCCCGGATGGTGCCGGACTCGATGGTGCTGCGGGTGGTGAACGACGCGCCGCAGGTGCAGCTGACCTGCGTCTCGACGTACGCGGGGTGGATGTCGCGCTTCAAGGTGTCTCCTAGGTTTCGGGAGGGCGCCGGGTCGCCGCCGCGGGATGCGGGGGCGTGAACCGGAGCCGACGTACCAGTCTGCCAGGACTGGGCCCATCCCCCAAAACCGGGGGCTGCCTCCATCTATTCCGCGCGGTCCGCGCCCGGCCCGCCGGGGCTGTTCCGTAAGGGCGGGGCCGGCACCCGGCACCCGTCACGGGGCGCTGACCACGTCCTTCGCCTCACCGGTGGCCGACTCCTCGGTGGCCGCCTCGGGGATCGGCTTGTCCTGCTTCAGGGCCTTCCACACCAGGTCGGCCTTCCGCTTCTGCAGCAGGACCCGGTTGGGGTTGTCCGGGTCGTAGGCGACCGGCATGGTGACCATCTGCATGTTGCCGGGGCTGATGCCCTTCATGCCGTTCGCGAAGGACATCAGGGAGTTGACCGAGCCCAGGCCGGAGTCGGTGGTGACGGTCTTGGTGGCGGTGTCGGCGAGGTCGTAGAGCTTCTTCGGGTTGGTGAACAGGCCGATCTCCCGGACCTGCTTGACCAGCGCCTTGATGAACGCCTGCTGGAGCTGGATGCGGCCCAGGTCGGAGCCGTCGCCGACGCCGTGGCGGGTGCGGACCAGGCCGAGGGCCTGCTCGCCGTCGAGCCGGTGAGTGCCGGCCGGCAGGTTCAGGTGGCTCTCGGGGTCCTTGATGTCCTTGCTGGTGGTGACCTCGACCCCGCCGAGCTTGTCGATGAGGTTCTGGAAGCCGGCGAAGTCGACCTCCAGGTAGTGATCCATGCGCAGGTCGGTCAGCTTCTCGACGGTCTTCACGGCGCAGGCGGCGCCGCCGGTGGCGTAGGCGGAGTTGAACATGGCGCTGCGCGCACCGGGGTGCTTGTTGCCGTCGGCGTCAGTGCACTCGGGGCGCTCCATCAGGGTGTCGCGCGGGATGGAAACGACGCCGGCCTTCTTGTGGCCCTCGTAGACGTGCACGATCATCGCCGTGTCGGAGCGGGCGGTGCCGTCGTCCGTGCCGCCGCCGAGCCCCTTGTTGCTGCCGGAGCGGGTGTCGGAGCCGAGGACCAGGATGTTCTCCGAGCCGTTGTCGATCTTCTCGGGCCGGTCGGTGCCGAGCGCCTGGTCGATGTCGACGCTGTTGATGTTGCCGTTGAGCTTGAAGTAGACGTACCCGATGCCGGTGCCGCCCAGCACCACGATGCCGGCGGCGGTCCAGGCCATCACCTTCATGCCCGAGAGCCGCTTGCCGCGCGGCTTGCGGCGGCGCCCCCTCCCCCTGGGGCGGGCGGCCGGTGTGCCGGACTCTCCCGCCGCGGCGGGGCCCGGTGTGCTCTCGGCAGACATGTGCTCCTCAGCTCTCGTCCGGTCGGATACCCCCTGCGCTCGATGCCAGACTTGGCCGGTTCAGGACCTGTACGGCACCTATCGTCGCGCTGTTCGGGTCAGACGGGGAAACCCGGCACAGGGTTGCACGCCCCTCTGTGCCCCTCCGGGACCCCGCCGAGCGTGCAGCGGGCGCCCTACGGGCGGCGAGGCCCCCGCTCACCTGCGCTTTCGGCGGCGCACGCCGCGCGGCTCGATCCGTCCGCCCCGAATGAGCCATGTGGCGAAGGTCTCGCCGCGGACACGAAGATCCAGGCCGGACAAGAGAGAGGGCCGCCCCTCGCTGGAAGGGCGGCCCTCACTTACTGAACGGTCAGTCGACCGGACCCTCAGTCGCCGTTGCCGGGGGTCGGGGTGTTCTTCTGGATCTGCATCAGGAACTCGACGTTCGACTTGGTCTGCTTCATCTTGTCGAGCAGCAGCTCGATCGCCTGCTGCTGGTCGAGCGCGTGCAGCACCCGGCGCAGCTTCCAGACGATGCCCAGCTCCTCGGCACCGAGCAGGATCTCCTCCTTGCGGGTGCCGGACGCGTCGACGTCCACCGCGGGGAAGATGCGCTTGTCGGCGAGCTTCCGGTCGAGCTTGAGCTCCATGTTGCCGGTGCCCTTGAACTCCTCGAAGATCACCTCGTCCATGCGGGACCCGGTGTCGACGAGCGCCGTCGCCAGGATGGTGAGCGAGCCACCGTCCTCGATGTTGCGCGCGGCACCGAAGAAGCGCTTCGGCGGGTACAGGGCGGTGGAGTCCACACCACCGGACAGGATGCGGCCCGAGGCGGGCGCGGCCAGGTTGTAGGCACGGCCCAGACGGGTGATGGAGTCGAGCAGCACGACCACGTCGTGACCCAGCTCCACCAGCCGCTTGGCGCGCTCGATGGCCAGCTCGGCGACCGTGGTGTGGTCCTCGGCCGGGCGGTCGAAGGTCGAGGAGATGACCTCGCCCTTGACCGACCGCTGCATGTCGGTGACCTCTTCCGGACGCTCGTCGACCAGGACGACCATCAGGTGGCACTCGGGGTTGTTGTGCGTGATCGCGTTGGCGACCGCCTGCATGATCATGGTCTTGCCGGTCTTCGGCGGGGCCACGATCAGACCGCGCTGGCCCTTGCCGATCGGCGAGACGAGGTCGATGATCCGCGTGGTCAGCACGCCCGGGTCGGTCTCCAGGCGGAGCCGGTCCTGCGGGTACAGCGGGGTGAGCTTGTTGAACTCCGGGCGGCCGCGGCCGTGTTCGGGGGCCATGCCGTTGACGGAGTCCAGGCGGACCAGCGCGTTGAACTTCTCGCGCCGCTCGCCCTCCTTCGGCTGGCGCACGGCGCCGGTGATGTGGTCGCCCTTGCGCAGGCCGTTCTTGCGGACCTGGGCGAGGGAGACGTACACGTCGTTCGGGCCGGGCAGATAGCCGGAGGTCCGGATGAAGGCGTAGTTGTCGAGGATGTCCAGGATGCCCGCGACCGGGATCAGGACGTCGTCCTCGGCGATCTGCGGCTCGGCGGCGTCGTCGCGGCCACGGCGTCCACGGCGGTCGCGGTAGCGTCCGCGCCGGCCGCGCCGGCCGCCGCCCTCCTCCTCGTAGCCGTCGTCCTGACGGCCGCCGCCCTGCTGGCTCTGCTGGCGGCCCTGGCCGCCCTGCTGGTCGTCGCCCTTGTTGCGGCGGTCGCGGTCCCGGCCGCGGTTGCGGTCGCGGTCGCGGTCGCGGTCGCGGCGGCGGCCCTCGCCGCCCTCGCCGTCGGACTTGGAGTCGGACTTGGCGTCGCCCTGGGCCGGCTGCTGGCCCTGCTGTCCTTGCTGCTGACCCTGCTGCTGGGCGGGGGTCTCGGCCTTCTGCTCGGTCTTGGCCTCGGCCGTGGTCGTCTCGGCGGCGGCCGGGGCGCCCGCCTCGGCGGTGGCCCTGCGGCGGCGCTCGGCGGGGGCCTCGGCCGGGGCCTCGGCGCCGGCGGGCTGCTCGGCGGAGGCGGAGGCCTTCGGGGAGGGCTGGCCCGGGATCTCGATCTGCTGCTGGGCCGCCGCCTGTTCGGCGGAAGCGGCCTCGGCCTTGGTGTCCGCCTTCTTCTCGGCGGTCTCACCCGTGCGGGCCTTGGAGGTGGCGCGGCGCTTGGGCTTGGTCTCGGCCGGCGCGTCGGTCTTCGCGGGGGCGCCGCCCGCGGCCTGCGCCTCCTTGATGACCTCGATCAGCTGGCTCTTGCGCATCCGCGCGGTGCCCCTGATGCCGAGGCCGGATGCGACCTGCTGCAGCTCGGCCAGCACCATGCCCTCGAGGCCGGTACCGCGCCGCCGCCGGGAGCCGGCACCGGATGCAGGCGCGGAGGCGTCCGTGGCGGGCGCTGCAGCGGTCTCGTCGACATGTGCGCCCATCAGATCGGTGGTGTCGCTCACGAAGGGTCCTTCCCTGGAGCGGACGTCGGCCTGTCTGGCTCGGCGACCGGTTGTGCTGTCCGGCTTCGGTCCTTGCTGTGTGGACCGTGCCGGGGCGGTGGTCCGCCTAAGCGGCGGAAGAGATATCTGGTGATGGCGCTACCTCGAGCCGTGGCACCCAGTGTCACGTGGCGTGGTCGCACCGGTTCCGGAGCGTGCCCGGCGGGCCGTTCAGTGTCCGCGTACGGCGTCATGCCCACAGGGGAGGCAGTGAACGATGCAGAGAACACAGTGCGGCTTGGGGGGCTCCCGGAAGAATGTCTGTCCCGGACGGGGACACGAGGCACCTCGCCATGGTGGGGTCGGGTGCAGACTTGAGGTTAACACTACTGGATCCAACAAACATTCCCCCTCTCGAATTCCGGCAACCGTGTCAGGTGGCGAGCGGAAGCACGCTCGCTCCCTGCAGGTCCAGGCTGAGCCGGTTGGCCGCCCAGTCGCCGCCGGCCAGTGCTTCGACCTTGTCGGCGGTGTCCGCGTCGGCCAGCGCCATGACCGTGGGTCCGGCGCCGGAGATCACCGCGGGGATGCCGTCCCCCCGCAGTCGCTCGACCAGGGCGGCGCTCTCCGGCATGGCGGGGGCGCGGTACTCCTGGTGGAGGCGGTCCTCGGTGGCGGGCAGCAGCAGCTCGGGGCGCCGGGTGAGGGCCTCGACGAGCAGGGCCGCACGGCCCGCGTTGGCGGCCGCGTCGACGTGCGGCACGGTGCGCGGCAGCAGTCCGCGCGCGGTTTCGGTGAGTACCGGCTTTCCGGGGACGAAAACCACCGGAACGATGGAATCGGCCGGGTCCATCCTGATGGCGCGGGCCGCGCCGCCGTCCATCCAGGACAGGGTGAATCCGCCGAGCAGGCAGGCCGCGACGTTGTCGGGGTGGCCCTCGATCTCGGTGGCGAGCTCGAGCAGCGCGGTGTCGTCGAGCCGTGCCTCGGCGCCTATGGTGACGGCGCGGGCGGCGACGATCCCGGCGCAGATGGCGGCCGAGGAGGAACCGAGGCCCCGGCCGTGCGGGATGCGGTTGGCGCAGACGATCTCCAGGCCGCGCGGCTGGCCTCCGAGCAGGTCGAAGGCGGTGCGCAGGGAGCGTACGAGCAGGTGGCTCTCGTCGCGCGGGAGGGTGTCGCTGCCCTCACCGGCGATGTCGATGTGCAGCCCGGAGTCGGCCACCCGGACGACCACGTCGTCGTACAAGCCCAGCGCGAGGCCGAGGGCGTCGAAGCCCGGGCCGAGGTTGGCGCTGGTGGCGGGGACGCGCACCCGGACGGCGGCGGCGCGGAACGCGGGACCGGCCATCTCTCGATGACTCTCCTTGAGCTGCGTGACTGTCGTGACGGTCGAATGGCAGGTGATGACATTCGATGACGTACCCGGACCCGCTGGGGCCGCGTTTCGGACCCCTGCTTGACGACGCGGAGACGACGCGGTGCCGCGGCATATGCGGCGGGCGGGTTCGGTACAGCCTATCGAAGGAAGGTTCAGTGGCGACATAGGGCGCACAGGAGGCGCACGATGCGTGTCGTAAGCCCCCTGTGCACCCTCTGAGGAGAACTTCCCCAGGTAAGCGCCGTCTTACGCCGGATCTGCCGACGCTTGTTCCCCGCCGTGCGGGGAGCTTGGGAGGAGCTGTACCAGGGCCTTTCGTTTGGATCAGCCTGCGGGAATCGCCGGCGCCTTGTCAGCACCGGTGAGCGGGGTCTGGTGCGTGCA
>NZ_BAAAGU010000025.1:0-37440 GCF_039524635.1 Streptomyces thermocarboxydovorans
GAACGGACGCTTCCTTCGTACTCACCCTCTCGGGCTTTCCTCCGGGCGCTTCCCTTCGGTGTTTCCGACTCTATCAGTGTTTTTCCGTCTCCTTGACCACCGTCCTGCAGGCATGCGGAAGGGGCCTCGGAGAGGATCCTGAAGAGATTGGTTTGCTGCTCTGGGTCGGGGCTCGAGATCAGCCTTTCATCCCCAGGCAGGACTGACGACTGTACACGGGGTCGCGGATGGCGTGCAAATCGATTATCGTAGGTGGTCTAGACCTCTAGTCTAGACCACACCGGCACCATCCGCCCGGAATCGGTACTTCATATGACATACCCTGCTGCACAGTGCGTCGTCAGCGACAGGCAGTGACGGCCTCCATGCAGATCTCCACCCCTGGGAGGTTTTCCATGACCACCGTGACGTCCCCGCTCGAAGGACATGCCATCGGGCTGGTGGCGGTGCCCGATCCGGTCTTCTCCGGGGCCATGGTCGGCCCGGGCACCGCCATCGACCCGGTCCGCAAGCCCTCCGAGGCCGTCTCACCGGTCGACGGCGTGATCGTCTCCCTGCACCCGCACGCCTTCGTGGTCGTGGACGAGAACGGCCACGGCGTGCTGACGCACCTCGGTATCGACACGGTGCAGCTCAATGGCGAGGGCTTCCAGCTGCTCGTCAACAAGGGCGACACCGTCAAGCGCGGACAGAGCATCGTCCGCTGGGACCCGGCCGCCGTCGAGGCCGCCGGCAAGTCCCCCGTGTGCCCGGTCGTCGCCCTGGAGGCCACCGCGGAGGCGCTCTCGGAGCTGCGCGAGGAGGGCGACGTCAAGGCCGGCGACAGTCTCTTCCTCTGGAACTGACGTGAGGAGGTGACGTCCGGGGCGACGTCACTCGCCGTCCGTGACGGCACGTACGACAACCAACGCGGTGGCGGGGCCCGCCGCACTAACGGAGACGGGTGAGATGGAGACAACGCTGCGAGGCGTCGGCGTGAGCCACGGGGTGGCCATCGGCGAGGTCCGGCACATGGGAACCGCGGTCCTCGAACCGCCGGCCAAGCAGATTCCCGCGGAGGAGGCCGAGCGCGAACAGGGGCGCGCTCGCAAGGCCGTGGAGGCGGTGGCGGCCGATCTGACGGCGCGCGGCAATCTGGCGGGCGGGGAGGCGCAGGCCGTGCTCGAGGCACAGGCCCTGATGGCGCAGGACCCCGAGCTGATGGCGGACGTGGAGCGGCGGATCGCCGTCGGCAGCACGGCCGAGCGTGCGGTGTACGACGCGTTCGCCGCCTACCGCGAGCTGCTGGCCGGGGCCGGTGAGTACCTGGCGGGCCGGGTGGCCGACCTGGACGACGTGCGGAACCGCATAGTCGCCCGGCTTCTCGGTGTTCCGATGCCGGGTGTCCCGGACAGCGACCGGCCGTATGTGCTGGTGGCCCGGGATCTGGCGCCGGCCGACACGGCGCTGCTGGATCCGACGCTGGTGCTCGGCTTCGTGACCGAGGAGGGGGGGCCGACCAGTCACAGCGCGATCCTGGCGCGGGCCCTCGGGGTGCCGGCCGTGGTGGCGCTGCCGGGCGCGGGTGAGATCGCCGAGGGAACGGTGATCGCCGTGGACGGCAGCAGCGGCGAGGTCTTCGTGAATCCGAGCGAGGAGAAGAAGGCGCAGCTGGAGGCTGCCGCCGCCGAGCGGAAGGCGGCGCTGGCCGCGGCCACCGGGCCGGGTGCGACGGCCGACGGGCACAAGGTGCCGCTGCTGGCGAACATCGGTGGTCCGGGGGATGTGGAGGCGGCCGTCGAGGCGGGCGCCGAGGGCGTCGGTCTCTTCCGTACCGAGTTCCTGTTCCTGGACGACAACAAGCAGGCTCCTTCCGAGGAGAAGCAGATCGCGGCCTACCGTCAGGTGCTCGAGGCGTTCCCCGAGGGCCGTGTGGTGGTGCGGGTGCTGGATGCGGGCGCGGACAAGCCGCTGGACTTCCTCACCCCTGGCGACGAGCCGAACCCGGCGCTGGGCGTGCGGGGGCTGCGCACCCTGCTGGACCACCCGGAGGTGCTGCGCACCCAGCTGACCGCGCTGGCCCGGGCGGCTGAGGGGCTGCCCGTGTATCTCGAGGTCATGGCGCCGATGGTGGCGGACCGCGCCGATGCCAGGGCGTTCGCGGAGGCGTGCCGGGAGGCCGGGCTGCGGGCGAAGTTCGGTGCGATGGTCGAGATTCCCTCGGCCGCGCTGCGCGCCCGCTCGGTGCTGCAGGAGGTCGAGTTCCTGTCGCTGGGCACGAACGATCTCGCGCAGTACACCTTCGCCGCCGACCGGCAGGTGGGCGCGGTGTCCCGGTACCAGGACCCGTGGCAGCCGGCGCTGCTGGATCTGGTGGCGCTGGCGGCGGAGGCGGCGAAGGCCGAGGGCAAGAGCTGCGGCGTCTGCGGTGAGGCCGCCTCGGATCCGCAGCTGGCGTGTGTGCTGACCGGTCTGGGTGTCACCTCTCTCTCCATGGGTGCCGCGTCGATTCCATATGTGCGGGCGACGCTGGCGAAGTACACGCTGGCGCAGTGCGAGCGTGCGGCCGCAGCGGCGCGGGCCGCGGACAGTGCGGACGAGGCGCGGCGCGCGGCGCAGGCGGTGCTGTCGGGCGAGTAGCCGCCGACACGTGGCCTGAGGGCGGCCGCAGAGGTCGGGCCCCTGTGGTCGTCGTGGGCTTGTGGTCGTCGGGTCGAAGGGGCGCTCCACCTTGAGGTGGGGCGCCCCTTCGTCGTGCGCCTGGGTGCCGTTGCGGTTTTCAGTGGTGGTGGGGTGTGTCCGGGCCGGGGTCCAGGTCGGGGGGTGCGCAGTAGTCGACGTTGGACTCGGGCGCGATGAGGTCTCCGGTCTCGATGTCGGTGCAGTAGGCGTCGAAGACCTCGGCGGCGGTGAGGGGCTCCAGCGTGTGGGCGCGCAGGCGCCAGCCGTAGACGCGGTCGGGACTGCCGGGGGCCATGGTGCGCATGACGAGTCCGCCGGGGCTGTCGGTGGCCAGCCCGACCGCCAGTACGGAGGTGAACTCGAGGGCTTCGGCCTCGTCCAGTTCCAGCCGGGCGGTGAGGGCGCCGGCGGGATCGTCGGTGAGGTCGTCGGCGTGGAGGACGGCGACCAGGGGTTCGGGTGGGCCGGAGATGTTGCACACCAGGTGCCGCCGGCCCGGCGGGGCGGTGTCGAGGATGCGGGTCAGCAGGTGTGCGGCGCGGGTGAAGGCGGCGCGGCCCAGGTCCTCCCCGCAGGAGGCGCAGGCGCCGAGGCGGCTGAGGAGGGTGGTCGCGTACTCCCAGGTCGCCTGGCGGATGGCCTCGTCCACGAGGGTGGGCAGGAGGTCGGCGAGCGGCTGTCCGTCGTAGGGGACGGTGGGGCCGGTGGTGGCGAGTCCGGCGGTGAAGCGGGTGCGGCTGGTCGGGCTGTCGGGGTCGAGGCCGTGCCGGGCGCAGTAGTCCGTGTAGTCCTCGGGGTCGAAGAGGGCGACCGAGGTGTGGCTGCCCTGCCGGGCCCGGGTCCTGAGGACCGCTTCGACGTGTTCCAGGTATGCGGTGTGGTCGTGGAAGGTGAAGCTGCGGTAGCGCCGCATGGCGGAGAAGTCGTGCTCGTCGGTGAGCAGGCCGATGGTGCCGGCGATCTCTCGCCGCAGGGCTCGTCGCAGGCTCCGGCGGTCGGTGTGCGTCATGTGTCCCCCTGTGCACGGTCGATCAATGCTCACTCACAGTAATCGGGGGCACTGACAACGACGTCCGGTCGCGGAGATGAGGAGACCGGCCGGCCACGGACTGGTCGCCTGTGACGGGGCGGGTCCGGGGCCGGTACGGGGGATGGTCGCCTGATTCTCTGATCAGGCGCGCTTGCGGGTTCTGATCAGGCGCGCTTGCGGGCCAGGTCCTCGTAGAAGGTGAGCAGGTCGAGGTTGTCGATGGAGCCGGGGTTGACGGCCTTCTCCAGCGGGGTGCCCTGCAGGAGGCGCTTGACCGGGACCTCGATGCGCTTGCCGGTGAGGGTGTGCGGAACTCCGGGCACCTCGATGATCTCGTCGGGGACGTGGCGGGGCGAGAGCTGTTCCCGGATGGTCTGCTTGATGCGGTTGAGCAGGGCGTCGTCGAGCCGGGCGCCCGGTGCCAGGTGGACGAAGAGGGGCATCCAGTAGCCGCCGTCGGGCTGTTCGATGCCGACGACGAGGGACTCCTTGATCTCGGGGAGGCGTTCGACGACCTCGTAGATGTCGGCCGAGCCCATGCGGACGCCCTGGCGGTTGAGCGTGGAGTCGGAGCGGCCGTGGATGATCACCGAGCCCCGTGAGGTGATGGTGATCCAGTCGCCGTGGCGCCAGACGCCGGGATAGACGGAGAAGTAGCTGTCGCGGTAGCGGCTGCCGTCGGGGTCGTTCCAGAAGTGGATCGGCATGGACGGCATGGGGTTGGTGACGACGAGCTCGCCGACCTCGTCGGTGAGGGGCTTGCCGCTCGGGTCCCAGGACTGCAGATCGGTGCCGAGGCAGGCGGCCTGCAGTTCGCCCACGTACACGGGGAGGGTCGGTACGGCGCCCGCGAAGCAGGAGCAGACGTCGGTGCCGCCGCTGACCGAGGCGATCCACAGGTCGTCGCGGACCTCGTCGTGCAGCCAGCGGAAGCCGTCGGGGGGCAGCGGGGAGCCGGTGGTGGCGACGCACTTGACCGCGGACAGGTCGTGGTCGCGCCCCGGGTGCACCTCGGCCTTGCGGCAGGCCATGACGTAGGCGGCGGATGTGCCGAAGAGGGTGGCGCCGGTGCGTTCGGCGACCCGCCACTGGGCGCCGGTGTCGGGGTAGCCGGGGCTGCCGTCGTACAGGACGATCGTGGTGCCGGTGAGGAGGCCGGAGACGAGGAAGTTCCACATCATCCAGCCGGTCGAGGTGTACCAGAAGAAGCGGTCCTCGGGGCCGAGGTCGCAGTGGAGTCCGAGCTGCTTGAGGTGCTCGACCAGGATGCCGCCCTGGGACTGGACGATGGCCTTGGGCAGCCCGGTGGTGCCGGAGGAGTAGAGCACCCACAGCGGGTGGTCGAAGGGCACCTGCTCGAATTCCGGTTCGGTGTCGGCGGCGGTGAGGGCCGACCAGTCCAGGGCGCCGTCGGGGGCCTCGGTGCCGAGCAGCGGGATGTGCACGACGGCGCGCAGCGAGGGCAGTTCGCGGCGCAGTTCGGCGACGATCTCGCGGCGGTCGTGCTCCTTGCCGCCGTAGCGGTATCCGTCGACGGTGAACAGGACGACCGGTTCCACCTGCTGGAAGCGGTCCAGGACGCTGCGGGCGCCGAAGTCGGGTGCGCAGGAGGTCCATACGCCGCCGACCGCGGCGGTGGCGAGCAGGGCGACGACGGCCTGCGGGATGTTCGGCAGGTAGCCGCTGACGCGGTCTCCGGGGCGTACGCCGAGGGCGCGCAGTTCGGCCGCGAGGGAGCCGACCTGGCGGCGCAGCTCGGCCCAGGTGACCGGGCGGGCCTCATGGGTCTCGTCGACGTGCAGCAGGGCCGGCTGGTCGGCCCGGTCCTCGGCGGCCCGCAGGGCGTGCTCGGCGTAGTTGAGGGTCGCGCCGGGGAACCACTGGGCGCCGGGCATCGAGCGGTCGCCCAGCACGCGGCTGCAGGGAGTGGAGAAGCGGACGTCGAACCACTCGGTGACCGCCTGCCAGAACGTCTCCAGCTCCTCCACGGACCAGCGGTGCAGCGCCGGGTACCCGCCGTCGGCGGGGGCGCCGTGGTGCTCCGCTGCCCAGGCCTGGAACTTGGTCACCTGTGCCTGAGCGATGCGCTCCGGATCGGGCTGCCAGAGCGGCTGGGGGTTCAGGGTCGACATGTACGGCTCCCGGACTGTGCGCGTCGTGTGCGTCCTCCGCGCACGGGCTGGGGTGTGCGCGTGACGCGGCTGACACGGACGATGCCATGTGATCGACTTCAGCACCAGGGTGCACCCCACATAGTCCGCGTCGTGGCGGTGTGGTCCCATCACGGGTGAACGGGAGTTGAACGCCACATCTGCCGAGCGCGGTCAGTGGCAGGGTGAGCAGCATGAACGGTCGTGACCTGGTGCGTTCGATACAGGCGGTCGATTGGGTGAGGGCGGCGCAGGGGTTGCGTACCGTACGAGCAGCGTGGCGCAGGCGGCGGGCCGATGCCACCGGACTGCCTCCTCGCGGTCGGGAGCGGGCCCGGGTGCCCGGTGTGCTGCGGGAGGTGACGCCGGAGCCCGGGGGTGGCATCGTCCAGTTCGGCCGGGCCCGGCTGCGGATCATGGTGGCGGTCAACGGGGCGGCGTTCTGGGGCTGGGACGGGGCGGAGCCGGAGCCCTCGTACGCGCTGGGGGGCCGCTGCCCGGACGCGGATCCGCGGGCGGTGCTGGAGCCGGACAAGGACGGCGGCTGGCGGGTGGTGGCCGAGCGGGTGACCGTCGCGGTGTCGCGGCACGGCGCGGTGGAGGTGCGCACGCCGGGCGGCGCGACGCTGCGGCGGGATCTGCCCCCGCGCTGGTGGGAGCCGGTCGGCGGCGGTCCGGCGCGCTGGATGCAGCGCTCGGAGGTGGCGGCGGACGCGCGCTTCTTCGGGCTGGGCGGCCGGGCGTGCGGGCCCCGGCTGCGGGACGGCACCTACCGTCTGTGGAACACCGACCCCGGTCGGGCGTTCGGGCCGCCCGACGATCCGCTGCATCTGACGATGCCGGTGCAACTGGTGGTGGCCGCTGCGGGCACGCACCTGGTGTTCCACGACAATTCGTGGGACGGCCGGGTGACGTTGCGCGAGGGCGAGGAGGGCGAGGGGTCCGGCCACGACCGGGCGGGGACGAGCGAGCTGCGCATGGACGGCGGCCCGCTGCGGTGCTGGGTGATGCAGGGCACCCCTGCCCGGGTGCTGCTGGCCTGGGCCTCGCTCACGGGCGCGCCCGCGCTGCCGCCGGCGTGGGCGTTCGGGCACCATCACGCGCGGTGGGGTCTGGACGACGAGCGCGAGGTGCGGCGGCTGGTCGCCGGCTACCGGGAGCGCGGGCTGCCGCTCGACGTCCTCCATCTCGACATCGACCATCACCAGGCCCAGCAGGGGTTCACCGTCGACCGGGAGCTGTTCCCCGGACTCCCGGGCCTCGCCGAGGACCTGCGGCGCGACGGGGTGCGGCTGGTGTCGGTGGTGGATCCCGCAGTGCCCGCCGTTGCCGAGAACGCGGTGTTCGAGGAGGGGACGGCGCAGGACGCGTTCGTGCGGGAGGCCTCGGGCGCGGTGGTGCGGGGCGTCTCCTGGCCCGGCGAGGTGGTCTTCCCGGATGTCACGCGGGCGGATGTGCGGGAGTGGTGGGGCGGTCTGTACGCGGAGCGGCTGGCGCAGGGGTTCACGGGTTTCTGGCACGACCGGGACGAGCCGACGTCGTTCGCGGCCTTCGGCGAGCCCACACTCCCCCGCTCGGCGCGGCACGCGCTGGACGGGCGGGGCGGGGACCACCGGGAGGCGCACAACGTCTACGGGCTGTGCCTGTCGCGGGCGGCGTACGAGGGCCTGCGGAAGCTGGCGCCGGAGGAACGGCCGCTGGTTCTCTCCCGTTCGGGGTGGGCCGGGTTGCAGCGGTACGGCGGTGCGTGGCTGGGCCGCGTGGCGACGGGCTGGCCGGGGCTGCGGGCCTCGCTGGGGCTGGTCATGGGGCTCGGCCTGTGCGGGGTGCCGTTCTCCGGCGCGGACGCCGGCGGCTTCGGCGGGGACCCGTCCCCGGAGCTGTTCCTGCGGTGGTTCCAGCTGGGCGCGTACCTGCCGCTGTTCCGCACCCGGGTCGGCCCGCGGGCGGGGCGGGGCGAGCCCTGGGAGTTCGGTCCCGAGGTGCTGGAGCACGCGCGGGCGGCGCTGCTCGAACGCCGGCGCCTGCTGCCGTACTTCATGACGCTGGCGCATCTCGCCCGGCGCACCGGCGCGCCCCTGGTGCGGCCGCTGTGGTGGCCGGCGCCCGAGGAGCGCGCGCTGCGCGACTGCGAGGACGCCTTCCTGCTGGGCGACTGCCTGCTGGTGGCGCCGGTGCTGGATCCGGGCACGGACCGGCGGGCCGTGCAGCTGCCGCCGGGGCGGTGGTACGACGTGCGGACGGGCCGGGCGTACCAGGGCCCGGCCCAGGTCCTGGTCGGGGCCCCCCTGGACCGGATCCCGGTGTTCGCCCGCGGGGGCTCCGTCATTCCGGTGCTCGGGGAGGACGGCGGGCTCGAGCTGGAGGTGTGGGCTCCGGCGCGGGGGCGGACGGGCGGCGGACTCGTCGTACCGGACGACGGCCAGGGGTGGGCCGAGGCGGAGATCGAGCGGTACACCGTCCGCTGGACGGGCCCCCGCCTGGTCGTCGAGCGGGAGGGCGACGCCGGTGCGGGCGAGCCCGCCCACCCGGTGCGCGTGCGCGGGCTCGGGGAGGGGTGAGCGGGGCCGAAGGGGCCGCCCTCGGTTGGGGTCCCTTACGGACCGGAGTTCCCGTTGCGGGCCGCCGAGGAGGGGATGCGGCGGCCCGCCGGGGGTCAGATGTCCGCCGGGGGCGTCAGATGTAGCGCCCCTCGAACCAGGCCCGGACCGCCAGGGTGTGGAGGGGGAAGGCGAGTTCCTGGGGGCGGCGCAGGAGGTGCCAGCCCTCTGTCTCGGGCGTGGCGGCGGAGGGCGGCAGGGACTCCACGGGGCGTTCCGGGAGGAGCCCGAACAGGAGCAGGTGGCCGTCGGGGGAACTCATCGCGTCGGCGAGGCGGACGTCGCGGCTCGCCGCGTCGATGCCCGTCTCCTCCTTGAGTTCGCGGACCACGGCCCGGCGCCAGTCCTCGCGGTCGTCGATGTAGCCGCCGGGCAGAGCCGTTCCGCCGCGTGCGGGGGCGACGGTGCGGGTGATCACGACCAGGGCGGTGCCCTGGGTGTCGTACACGGGCTGGAGGGCCACCGCGACGGGCAGCGGGTTGCGGTGGGCGACGGTGCCGCACGCGGCGCAGGTGCGGGGCCAGCCGGAGACGCCCTCTCCATAGGGCGTGCCGCAGCTCGAACAGTGGGAGTCCGGTGCGGGAACGGAGGTGTGAGTTTCGGACACGCGGCGGACTGTATCCGATCACCGGGCGGGCGTCTCCGGGAGGCGGCTCAGCGGTTGCCGGTGAGTGACCGGCGGGAGACCGGGAAGTCGAAGTAGGTGTCTGGGTACGCCTCCGGCTTGAAGGTGTAGTGCCACCACTCCTCGGCGAGGTTCACGAAGCCGAGGTTCTCCAGGGTGTTCTTCAGCAGCAGCCGGTTGGCGCGCTGCTCGCCCTGTATACGGGGGTCCAGGGTGTGGCTGAGGGTGTCGAAGCAGTCGTAGCCGGTGCCCATGTCGACGGAGTTGTCCGGGAAGCGCTGGTCCTTGGGCGCGTAGCAGGGGGTGAGCGGTTCGCCGGGGCGGTAGGGGCGGGTCGGCTTGGCCGGGAGCTTCACCAGGGTGAGGTCGACGGTGGAGCCGCGGCTGTGGCCGGACTTCTCGGCGATGTAGCCGTCGGCGAACAGCCAGGTCTTGTCGACCCGCGGGTAGAACTCGTCCTTCATGGACTGGTCCGACAGGTCCTTGGCCCAGCGCACGAAGTGGTCCACCGCGCGCTGCGGGCGGTAGCAGTCGTAGACCTTGAGCGAGTAGCCCCGGCGGAGCAGCTGCCGCTGCGCCTTGTGGAGGGCCTGGGCGGCGGGCCGGGTGAGGATGCACATGGGCTGCCGGTAGCCGTCGATGCGCTGGCCGACGAAGTTGTGGCGGGTGAAGTAGCGGATCTCCTGGATGATCGTGGCGTCGACGCTGCTCAGCGCGACGAAGTCCTTGGGGGCCTTCGGTTCGGTGTGCGCGCGGGCGGGTGCGGAGGCGGCCGTCGTGGCCAGCAGGGCGGCGAGGGTGGTGACCAGTCCGCGTACCGCGGTGGCGGACCGGACCGCGGAGAGAAGTCGTCGTGTCATGTCCCCTGCATGTATCAGGGAGAAGACCGGCCGGGGAAGGACCTGTCGCCGGCGGGCCGCTGCTGGCACACTTCTGACACATCGTCAGTTCCGGTTCATCGTCAGCTCTGCATCTTCTTCTTTGTCAGTTCTCGTCGTCGGGAAAGACCGCGGGAGGGGCCATGGCACAGTTGCGTGGCCGGTGGTCGAGGGGTGGTTCGACGACGGAGACGGCGGAGGCGCAGGAGGGGACGGAGGAGACGGAGGGAACGGCTTCCGGCTGCTGGGCACGCGCTGTTCCGCCTGCGGTTCCGTCTTCTTCCCGCCGGTGGACGGCCCCTGCCGGAACCCGGTCTGCGGGGCGCAGGGCCTGGCGGAGGTCGCCCTGTCGCGGCACGGGCGGATCTGGTCGTACACGGACTGCCGGTACCGGCCCCCGGCGCCGTATGTGAGCGATCCGGACGTCCCGTGGGAGCCGCGCCCGCTGATCGCGGTGGAGCTGGAGGCCGAGCGGATGGTGGTGCTGGGCCAGGCGGCCCCCGGCGTCACCGTCGCCGATCTGGCGGTGGGCATGGAGGTGGAGGTCGTCCCCGGTGTCCTACGTGGACGACGTGGACGACGTGGACAACGTGGACAACGAAAAGAAAAAAGACAGCGAGAACGACGAGGACGACTCGGACGGCGAAGGCACCGCGACGGTCTGGACGACCTGGAACTGCAATCCGTACGCGCGCTACCGAAAGCGGGTCACCGCGCGGGAGGTCGCCGCCTCGCCGGTGGTCGCCGACCCGCTGCGGCTGCTCGACATCTGCGCGACCTCGGACGGCGGGGCGGCGCTGGTCCTGGCCGGCATGGAGTTCGCGCGGCGGCGCGGGGTCACGGACCCGGTACGGATCCGGGCGGTGTCCACCGTGACGCCGCGCTACCCCGACACGGTGCTGGACCTGCCGGACATCGCCACCGACTCCGCGGCGGCGGTCGAGCCGGACGCGGTCACCTTCCGGGAGTCGATCGCGCGAGCCGCGTACGAGGAGGCGGGCCTCGGCCCGGAGGACCTGTCGCTGGCCGAGGTCTACGACCTGTCGACCGCTCTGGAGCTGCAGTGGTACGAGGATCTGGGGCTGTGCGGGCCGGGCGAGGCGGTCAAGCTGCTGCGGACCGGGGCGACGGCGGCCGGCGGGCGCATACCCGTGAACATGAGCGGCGGTCTGGCCTCCTTCGGCGAGGCGGTCCCGGCGCAGGCGATCGCCCAGTTGTGCGAGCTGACCTGGCAGCTGAGGGGCACCGCCGGTGCCCGGCAGGTGGCCGGCGCGCGGGTCGGCATCAGCGCGAACCAGGGACTGTTCGGCCATGGGTCGGCGGTGATCGTCGTGCGCTGAGCGGGGCCGCCGTCAGGCACATCTGGTACGTGCGCCGCCACTGTCCGCGCACGGGCTGTGCCGGGTTTGTCCTGCCGGTTTCGCGCGGCCGTCCGGCGCGGGCGCGACGTGCGGGCGGACGTGCGGACGGGACGCCCCGGCGATCGTTACCCGGTCGTTGGCATCGTTTCCCCGGTGGCCGGGAAGGCACCCTGCAATCGATCCGGTCGGCCTCCTTGACGCCCTCCGGGCGCCGGGGAACACTTCCGGTGTCAGTCGACCTCGCCGTACATCTCGGCGGTTTTCCGGCACGCCGCTGCTGGGGCCCTCGTGCGTCAAGGCCCACTCCCCACGGGCGATTCGGCTGCGACGGCACGCTCGTCATGGACGCCGGGCGAGGCGCGGGTTCTCTCTGCCTTCGGCCGACGTCGCCATGGGAAACGCACCCTGCACGTGAGGTCCGGGGGCCGCTGGTCCCGGGCCAGGGCCTAGGAGTCGCCATGAGCAATGCAGAGGTATTCGTCGGCGAGATCATCGGTACAGCGATCCTGATCCTCTTCGGCGCCGGTGTCGTCGCGGCGGTCGTCCTGAACTATTCGAAGGCGAAGGACGCCGGCTGGGTCGTCATCGCGTTCGGCTGGGGCTTCGGCGTGATGGCCGGGGCGTACACCGCGGCGCCGCTGTCCGGCGGACACCTCAACCCCGCCGTCACCCTGGGCATCGCGATCGACACCGGGGACTGGGACCAGGTCCACATCTATGTCGCCGGGCAGATGGTGGGCGCGATGCTGGGCGCCTTCCTGTGCTGGCTGGTCTACTACGCGCAGTTCCGGGCCAACGCGGAGGAGGACATAGCCCAGCCGACGCTGGGGATCTTCTCCACGTCCCCGACCATCCGCCAGCCCGTCGCCAACCTGGTCACCGAGATCATCGCGACCATCGCCCTGGTGCTGCCGATCCTGGCGTTCGGCCTCACCAAGGGGCTCGGCGAGTCGGGCACCGCGATCCTGATCGTCTCGTTCCTGGTGGTCGGCATCGGTCTGTCCCTCGGCGGTCCCACCGGATACGCCATCAACCCCGCCCGTGACCTGGGCCCTCGCATCGTGCACTCGCTGCTGCCGATCCCCAACAAGGGCACCTCGGATTGGGAGTACGCTTGGGTACCGGTGGTCGGGCCGATGATCGGCGCCGCTCTGTCCGGGCTCCTCTTCAACGCCGCCTTCTGAGCCACCCCCCGCGGGCGTGAGCGCCGGCGGGCCCGCGGCCCCTCAGCCGATGGCGGTGCTCGCACAAGACCGTCCGATACGGAACGGAACGGACCGCAGACACTTCAGCACCAACCGACGAAGGGGACGTCATGACGGACAAGTTCGTCGCCGCGATCGATCAGGGAACCACCTCGAGCCGCTGCATCATCTTCAACCAGGACGGCGCGATCGTGGCCGTCGACCAGCGCGAGCACGGCCAGATCTTCCCCAAGCCGGGGTGGGTGGAGCACGACGCCACCGAGATCTGGTCCAAGGTCCAGGCCGTGGTCGCCGGTGCGCTCGCCAAGGCCGGGCTGCGCGCCGACCAGCTCAGCGCGCTCGGCATCACCAACCAGCGCGAGACCACCGTGCTGTGGGACCGCGCCACCGGCAAACCCGTGCACAACGCGATCGTCTGGCAGGACACCCGCACGGCCGCCCTGTGCAACCAGCTCGGCGGCTCGGACGGGCAGGACCGCTTCCGCGAGCAGACCGGTCTGCCGCTGGCCAGCTACTTCTCCGGGCCCAAGGCGGCCTGGCTGCTGGAGAACGTGCCCGGGCTCAGGGCCCGCGCGGAGAACGGCGAGATCGCCTTCGGCACCATCGACTCCTGGCTCATCTGGAATCTCACCGGCGGCACCGACGGCGGACGCCATGTCACCGATGTGACCAACGCCGGCCGGACCATGCTGATGAACCTGGAGACGCTCCAGTGGGACCCGTCCATCCTCTCGGCGATGAACGTGCCCGAGGCGATGCTGCCGGAGATCCGGTCGTCCGCCGAGGTGTACGGCACCGCCGTGGGCCAGCTGAGCGGCGTGCCGGTGGCGTCCGCGCTGGGCGACCAGCAGGCGGCGGTGTTCGGGCAGGCCTGCTACGACGTGGGCACGGCGAAGAACACCTACGGCACGGGCAGCTTCCTGCTGCTCAACACCGGCAGCCGGCCGGTGCCGTCCAAGAGCGGCCTGCTGACCACGATGGGCTACAAGATCGGCGACGAGGCCCCCGTCTACTGCCTGGAGGGCGCGATCGCCATCACGGGCGCGCTGGTGCAGTGGTTCCGCGACCAGCTCGGCATCATCCGCACCGCGGACGAGATCGAACCGCTGGCGGCCAGCGTCGAGGACAACGGCGGGGCATACATCGTGCCCGCCTTCTCCGGGCTGTTCGCCCCCTACTGGCGTTCCGACGCGCGCGGGGTGATCACCGGGCTCACCCGGTATGTGACCAAGGCGCATCTGGCGCGTGCGGTGCTGGAGGCGACCAGCTGGCAGACGCGTGAGGTCGTGGACGCCATGTACCAGGACTCCGGGGTGCAGATCACCACCCTGAAGGTCGACGGCGGCATGACGAAGAACAATCTGCTCATGCAGCACCAGGCGGACGTGCTCGGGGTGCCGGTGATCCGGCCGAAGGTGTCGGAGACGACCTGCCTGGGCGCCGCCTACGCCGCCGGGCTGGCCACGGGTGTGTGGAACGACCTGGACGAGCTGAAGTCGCACTGGCAGAAGGACGCCGAGTGGACGCCGGCCATGGAGGCGTCGGTGCGGGACCGGGAGTTCCACAACTGGCGCAAGGCGGTGGAGCGCAGCTTCGGCTGGGTCGAGGACGACGACGACTGACCCGGGCCCGGAAGCACGGCCGCGGAAGCACGTCACAGCGGACCGCTGCTCGCACTCCGGTCGGCGGCAGTGCGGGCCGCCCGCGGGCACGGAGGCCCGCGGCGCGGTGCCGTTCAGGTGGCGGTGCCTAGGTGGCGGTGCCGTTCAGGTGGCGGTGCCGTTCAGGTGGTGAGCGCCTCGCGGCGCTGTGCCGCCTGCCGCATGGCGTGCTCGACGACGCCGATGAGGACCTCCTTGACCGACTCGCGGTCCCGGGCGTCGCACAGCAGCAGGGGCACATGGTCGTCGAGGTCGATGGCCTGCCGGACGTCCTCCACTGGGTACCGCGGGGCTCCGTCGAAGCAGTTGACGCCGACCAGGAAGGGTATGGCCCGCCGTTCGAAGTAGTCGACGGCGGCGAAGCAGTCCTGAAGGCGCCGGGTGTCGGCGAGCACGACGGCGCCCAGGGCGCCCTCGGACAGCTCGTCCCACATGAACCAGAAGCGCTCCTGGCCGGGCGTGCCGAAGAGATACAGCACCAGGTCCTCGCGCAGGGTGATGCGTCCGAAGTCCATGGCGACGGTGGTGGTGTGCTTGGCCTCCACACCGCTGAGGTCGTCGACCGGGCGCCCCGCCTCGGTGAGCAGTTCCTCGGTGCGCAGCGGCCTGATCTCGCTGACCGCTCCGACCAGCGTGGTCTTGCCCACGCCGAAGCCGCCGGCCACCAGGATCTTGAGCGTGACGGGCTCGACCGGGGGCTTGCCACGCTCAGAACGCCCGAAGATCATCGATCTCTTCTCCTGCGTGATGGGGGTCGGGCGGCGGGCCGTATCCCCCGCCGCCGGGGGTTTCGATGACGAGTACGTCGCCGGGGCGGACGTCGGCCGAGTCGCTTCCGGCGAGTTCGGTGACGGTGCCGTCCGCCCGGTGGATCCGGTTGGCGCCGAGCGCGCCGGGTTCGCCGCCGGCCATGCCGTAGGGCGGGACCCTGCGGTGCTGGGACAGGGTGGAGACGGTCATGGGCTCCAGGAACCGGATGCGGCGCACCGCCCCGTCGCCGCCGCGCCAGCGTCCGGCGCCGCCGCTGCCCCGGCGCTCCGAGAACTCCTCGAGCCGGACGGGCAGCCGCCACTCCAGGACCTCGGGGTCGGTGAGCCGGGAGTTGGTCATGTGGGTCTGCACGACGGGGGCGCCGTGGAAGCCGTCGCCCGCGCCGGAGCCGGAGGCGACGGTCTCGTAGTACTGGTGGCGGGCGTTGCCGAAGGTGACGTTGTTCATGGTGCCGGAGCCCTCGGCCTGGACGCCGAGCGCCGCGTAGAGGGCGCCGGTGACGGCCTGGGAGGTCTCCACGTTGCCCGCGACGACCGCGGCCGGCGGGCGGGGCGCCAGCATGGAGCCGGGCGCCACGATGATCCGCAGGGGGCGCAGGCAGCCGTCGTTGAGCGGGATGTCGTCGGCGACCAGGGTGCGGAAGACGTACAGCACGGCCGCGTTGACGACGGAGAACGGTGCGTTGAAGTTGGTGGCCAGCTGCGGGGAGGTGCCGGTGAAGTCGATGGTGGCGCTGCGGTTCTCCCGGTCCACGCGGACCCGGACGCGGATGACGGCGCCGGAGTCGGTCTCGTAGGCGTACTCGCCGTCGTCGAGGGCGTCGATGACGCGCCGGACGGCCTCCTCGGCGTTGTCCTGGACGTGCTTCATATAGGCCTGGACGACGTCGAGGCCGAAGTGCTCGATCATGCGGCCGACCTCGTCGACGCCCTTCTGGTTGGCGGCGATCTGGGCACGCAGGTCGGCGAGGTTGGTCGCGGGATTGCGTGAGGGGTAGGGCGCCTCGGTGAGGAGGCGGAAGGTCTCCTCCTCGCGGAAGCGGCCGCTCTCGGCGAGCAGCCAGTTGTCGAAGAGGATGCCCTCCTCCTCGATGGTGCGGCTGTTCGCGGGCATGGAGCCGGGGGCGATGCCGCCGATCTCGGCGTGGTGGCCGCGGGAGGCGACGTAGAAGAGGACCTTCCGGTCACTCTCCGTGCCGCCGTCGGGGGCGGCGCCGAAGACCGGGGTGATCACGGTGACGTCGGGCAGGTGGGTGCCGCCGTGGTACGGGTCGTTCACCGCGTAGGTGTCGCCGGGGCGCATGGACGAGCCGCGGCGGCGGATGACCTCCTTGACGCTGGTGCCCATCGAGCCCAGGTGGACGGGGATGTGCGGGGCGTTGGCCACCAGGTTTCCGTCGGGGTCGAAGAGCGCGCAGGAGAAGTCCAGGCGCTCCTTGATGTTGACGGACTGCGCGGTGGACTCCAGCCGGGCGCCCATCTGTTCGGCGATGGACATGAAGAGGTTGTTGAAGATCTCGAGGAGGACCGGATCGACGTCCGTGTCGAGTTCGGAACTCTGCGTGACCGCCACGCGTTCCATGACCAGATGCCCGTCCCGGGTCGTCGCGGCCCGCCAGCCGTCGTCGACGACGGTCGTGGATCCGTCCTCGGCGATGATCGCGGGCCCGGTGACGGTCTGGCCGGGAGGGAGGTCCTCGCGGCGGTGGAGGGGTACGTCGCGCCAGGCTCCGCCGGTGTGCAGGCGGACGGTGACGGGTTCGGCGGGACGGCCCGTGCAGGTGGACAGGGCGGAGAGATCGGGTGGATCGGTGATGCCGGTGGCTTCGACGGAGAGGGCCTCGACGACGATCGGGCGGTCGAGGGTGAAGGAGTATGTGGCGCGATGACGTTCCTCGAAGGCCCGCCGCATCGTGTCCGGGTCGGTGAGTTCGACGGTGAGGGTGGTGTCGGTGCCGTCGTAGCGGAGCTGGGCGCGGCGGGTGACCTCGATGCGGTCGGCGGGGACGTCCTCGGCGAGGAGTTCGTCACGGGCGGCGGCCTCGAGGGCGTCGGCGGTCTTGTGCACGCCGGGCATGGCGTCGGCTTCCAGGGGAGCCTCGACGGACTGCTCCCGCATGGCGGTGGTGTCGGCGAGGCCGATGCCGAGGGCGGAGAGCACGCCGGCCATGGGCGGCACCAGGACGGTGCGGATGCCGAGGGAGTCGGCGACCATGCAGGCGTGCTGCCCTCCGGCGCCGCCGAAGGTGGTGAGCGCGTAGCGGGTGATGTCGTGGCCCTTCTGGACCGAGATCCGCTTCACCGCGGCCGCGATGTTGGCGACGGCGATCTGCAGATAGCCCTCGGCGACCTGCTCGGGGGTGCGGTCGTCGCCGGTCTGCTCGCGGATCTCGCGGGCGAGGGCGGTGAAGCGTTCGCGGACCAGGTCGGTGTCCAGGGGCTGGTCGCCGTCGGGTCCGAACACCTTCGGGAAGTGGCCGGCCTGGATGCGGCCGAGCATGACGTTGGCGTCGGTGAGGGCGAGCGGGCCGCCGTTGCGGTAGCAGGCGGGGCCGGGGTCCGCGCCGGCCGAGTCGGGCCCGACCCGGTAGCGGGACCCGTCGAAGTGGAGGACGGAGCCGCCGCCGGCGGCGACGGTGTGGATGTCCAGCATCGGGGCGCGCAGCCTGACGCCGGCGATCTGGGTGTTGAAGACGCGTTCGTACTCGCCGGCGAAGTGGGACACGTCGGTGGAGGTGCCGCCCATGTCGAAGCCGATGACGCGGTCGAAGCCGGCCAGCTGCGACAGGCGGGCCATGCCGACGATCCCGCCGGCCGGGCCGGAGAGGATGGCGTCCTTCCCGCGGAACTGCCCGGCCTCCGCGAGTCCGCCGTTGGACTGCATGAACATCAGCCGCACGCCCCGGAGCTCGTCGGCGACGCGCCGGACATAGCGGCGCAGCACCGGCGAGAGGTAGGCGTCGACGACCGCGGTGTCGCCGCGCGGGACGAGTTTCATCAGCGGGCTGACCTCGCTGGACAGCGAGATCTGCGGGAAGCCGATGCGGGCGGCGAGTTCGCCGATGGCCTGCTCGTGGGCGGGGTGGAGGTGGCTGTGCAGGCAGACCACGGCGATGGCGCGGATGCCGTCGTCGTACGCCTGCCGCAGCGGCCCGGCGAGGGCGTCCAGGTCCGGCGCGCGCAGCACGGTGCCGTCGGGGGCGATGCGTTCGTCGACCTCGACGACCCGCTCGTAGAGCTGCTCGGGCAGCTCGATGCGGCGGGCGAAGATGGCCGGGCGGTTCTGGTAGCCGATGCGCAGCGCGTCGCGGAAGCCACGGGTGATGACCAGCAGGGTGCGTTCGCCCTTGCGCTCCAGCAGCGCGTTGGTGGCGACGGTGGTGCCCATGCGGACGACATCGACAATGCTGTCGATGCGGTCGATGCTGTCGATGTGATCGATGCTGCCGGTTTCGTCGCTCCCGTCGGTCCCGTCCGGGCCGCCGGAGTCGCCGAGCAGGGCGCGGACGCCGGCGACGGCGGCGTCGGCGTACCGGCTCGGGTTGTCCGACAGCAGTTTGTGGGTGAGCAGCCGTCCGTCGGGGCGCCGCGCGACGATGTCGGTGAAGGTGCCGCCCCGGTCGACCCAGAACTGCCAGCCTGCCATGCCACTACCCCGCTTCCGCGCCGGTCACAGTGCCCGGAGGCCGTTGATCACGTCGCGCAGAATACTCTCGTCCGGCAGCTCGGCCGGGGGTACCGGCCGGTTCACATGGACGAATTCGGTGTCCACCAGATCTCCGACGAGGACGCGCACCACGCCGACCGGCAGATCGAGCTCGGCGGAGAGTTCGGCGACCGTCTGCGGGGTGCGGCGGCACAGCTCGACGATCTCCACGTGCTCGGGGGCGAGCGTCGGGTCCGTCTCCGGGTCGTCCGCGTCCGGTTCGGTGACGACCACCGCGATCAGATCGAGGCGGTGCTGGGCCGCACTGGTGGTGCGGCCGCGCGTCATGGCGTACGGACGGACGACCGGTCCGGCCTCGTCGTCGAACCAGTGGCTTCTTCCCTGACCGTCAGCGCTCATGTCATCTCACTACCCGCCGGAGGGCGGATCGGTGCGCGGAGCGGCACCCAGATGTGCGCCGACCCGCTTCACGAGCAGCGTCATCTCGTAGGCGACCTGGCCGACGTCCGAGTCGGCGTCCGCGAGGACGGCGAGGCAGCTGCCGTCGCCGGCGGCGGTGACGAACAGGAACGCCTCGTCGAGCTCGACGACGGTCTGGCGTACGTTGCCGGCCTCGAAGTGGCGGCCCACGCCCTTGGCGAGGCTGTGGAAGCCGGAGGCGACGGCCGCCAGATGCTCGCTGTCCTCCCGGGTCAGGTCCTTGGAGACTCCCGTGGGCAGACCGTCGCTGGAGAGCACGATGGCCTTGCGGATGCTGGCGACGCGGTCCACCAGGTCGTCGAGGAGCCAGTTCAGCTCCCGCTTGTCGGTCGCGGTGTGGCCGGTGGCCTTCGGTGCGGTCATCGACCGTCCCCCTTAGTCGTTCGTCGTTGTGCCGTGCCGCTGCCGGAGTCCTCGGCGGCGGCGTTCTCTGCGCGGCCGCGCTGCCAGCCGCGCTGCAGCGAGGCCATGCGGCTGCGCACTTCCTCCGCATCCCGTTCGACGGGCTGCGCGGTCTCGTCGTTGCGTGGGGCGCTGTGTTTGAGCTGTGGGGCGAGGCTGGCCTGCCGTACGCGCCGGGGCAGTGCCGCGAGCCGTTCGGTTCCGGCCTCCGGGGCGTCCGGTCGCCCGGTGTCCGCGCCGGGCCGGTGGCGGCCGGGGTCCGTCGCGGCGTCGCCCGTCCCCGGGGCGGCCGGTGCGGTGGTGGCGTCCGGTGCCGTGGTGGGGGCGTTGCGTGTCGTCGGGACGGTGTCCGGGTCGTCCGGCTCGTCCGTGCGGCGGCGGTTGCGCCGGGGCAGGCCGGGAAGAGGTGCGGGCCCGTCGGAGTCGCGTCGGGACGCGGTGGGTGCGGGCGGTTCGACCGCCCGCGGTCCCGCTCCGGTGGCTCCCCGGCGGCGCGAAGGCAGCGGCGGCGGTACGTCTCCGTCCGCCTCTCCCTCGCCGGACGCGGGGCGGTCGGTGCCGGACGGGGCCGGGGAGACGGGCTCCGGGCCGCCCGGACGTCCGGTGCCCCAGCCCTGGCCGCGCCGGTCGCTCCGGCGCCGGGCGGCGAGCGGCGGCGCGGGTTCCAGATCGGTGTGTGCGGAGGATCCGGTGGTCTCCTCCTCGTCGCGCCCGCGCCGGGTCCGCTCGTCGGGGACCGGCCGCCCGTGGGAGCTGACCAGCTTCGGTGTGCCGCGCCGGGGCAGCGGCACCAGGGCGGGCACCTCGTCGTCGGCGGTGTCCCCCGCGTCGCGCGGGCCGGACCCTGGGGGCTGCGGCTCGCGGCGGCGGCCGGGAAGCTCGTCCTCGGGGCGCGACCGGTGCGTGCGGAACAGGCCCCCGCCGGCGCTGTCGTCGTCGCCGAGCACGCCGTCGAGGTCGTCGAGCGCGTCCAGGTCGACGGGGGCCTCCAGCTCCACCGGGCCGTTCAGGAGGGAGGCGGGCAGCCCCGGCAGCTGGACGGGCACCTGGGAGAGCGCGGCGCGGCGGCTCTCCTCCGGCTTCCCGTCCTTGGTGAGCCGGGGCCGGTCGAGACGGAAGCCGACGCCGTTGGTGTCCGGGACGTCGTCCGTCAGCAGCGCGTCCGGGATGAAGACGACCGCGGTGGTCCCGCCGTAGGGGGACGGCTGCAGGGACACCCGGACGTTCTGCCGCTGGGCGAGCCGGCTGACCACGAACAGGCCGAGCCGGTCGGTGTCGGACAGTTCGAACTCCGGGGTCTCCGCGAGCCGCAGGTTGGCGTCCAGGAGTGCCTCGGCCGTCATGCCGAGGCCGCGGTCGTGGATCTCCAGGGTGAAGCCGTTGGCGACGCGCTCGCCGAGGACCTGGACGGCGGTGTGCGGCGGGGAGAACACGGTGGCGTTCTCCAGGAGTTCCGCCACCAGGTGGGTGAGGTCGGCGACCGCGGGCCCGGTGACGGCGACCCGTGGCAGCCGCCGCACCTCGATGCGCTCGTAGTCCTCGACCTCGGCGACGGCGGCGCGGACGACGTCCATGAGCTGGACGTGCTTGCGCCACTGGCGGGAGGGTGCGGCGCCGGAGAGGATCACCAGGCCCTCGGCGTGGCGGCGCATCCGGGTGGTCAGATGGTCCAGACGGAACAGGTCGGCGAGTTCCTGGGTGTCCTCGGTCCTGCGCTCCATGGCGTCGAGCAGGGTGAGCTGCTTGTGCAGCAGCACCTGGCTGCGGCGAGCGAGGTTGACGAAGACCTCGGAGACCCCGGCGCGCAGTTCGGCCTGCTTGACGGCGGCCTCCACCGCGGCGCGCTGCAGGGTGTTGAGGGCCTGGCCGACCTCGCCCAGCTCGTTCTTGTCGTACTCAAGGCGCGGGACCTCGGTCTCCACGTCGACCTGTTCGCCGGCGGACAGGCGGCGCATCACGCTGGGCAGCCGCACCCCGGACGCCTCGTGGGCCTCCATGCGCAGCTGGCGCAGGTCGCGGATGAGGCCTCGGCCGATGCGCACGGAGAGGAACAGGGACAGCAGCAGGGCGATCAGACCGAGCACACCGGCGACGACGGCCTGGGTGATGACGCCCATGGCGACCGGGCGGACGCGGTCCTGATAGCGGTCGGAGGCCTGGTCGTTGAGCGTGCCGAGCTCGGAGAGGACCTTGCCGGCGGCGGTGTCCCAGCTCTGGGCGGTGACCCCGCGCGGCACGCCGGCGCCGGAGGAGACCACGGCCTCCTCGCCCACGCGCAGCGGAGCGGAGGCGGCGTTCTTCCAGAAGGCCTCGTAGCGTTCGCGTTCCGAGGCGGGCAGTTCGGGCAGGGCGACGTCGTACAGCATGGTCCGCTGCGCCATGAGATCGGAGACGTCGCGGACCTCGGCCGCGGACAGCCTGCCGACGATCAGCGCGGAGCCGAGCAGGGCGTCCTCACGGGAGAGGAGTTCGCGGGCTCGGGCGAGATTGACCAGCGCCCGGTACTGCTTGTCCAGGGCCACCTCGTCGACCACATGCAGATGGGCGAGCAGGGCGTAGCAGGGGTCGACCAGCTTGTTGTAGAGGTCGAGGGCCTGCGAGCGGTTGACGGTGCCGTCCTCGACACTGCGCCGCAGGGAATCGATGCCGCCGAACGAGTCGAGAACCGCGGCCAGTTCGGCGGTGTCCCCGGCGAGCGCCTCGCGCACGTCCGGATCCGAGGCGTTGGCCCGGACCTTGCCGACGGCCTTGTCGGTGGCGACCCGGCTGCGGCGCAGCGCGGCGAGCCCGTCGGAGGCGCGGGGGTCGGCGAGGTAGACCAGCGTCTGGCGGCGCTCCTGCTGCAGGACGCGGACGGTGTCCTCGACGGGGTAGCCGACCTTCTCCATCACCGAGGACACGTCGAACAGGTGGCTCGCCTCGCGGCCGGTGAGCACTGTGGTGAAGGCCCAGATGGTCGTCAGCGACACCAAAGGCACGAGCAGCAACGCCACGATCTTCCGGCGGATGGACTTCCCGCGAAAGCGCATGGCCTCCCCCAGCTCGGCCCCCGGCCGGCCGGGGGTACACGTGTGCGTCAACAAACGGCGCGAGCCTACTACCGAGCCACAGTTAACTCGAAGAGCCGTCCGGAGCACGAACTGGCGCGGGGGAGGCGAGACATACGGAGTTGTCCGGGCATTGCGGGAGATTGTCTCCCGGCGTCTTGCGCGGCAGGTCACGCGGTGGCTTGGCGGTGCGGTGACGGTTGGCCGAAAAATTCCGCGGCTGGGAATCTTCACGTCGCACCGTTCGTCCTTCTCTGTGAGACATGGCGGCGGAATCGGTCACAGGAGCCGAATCACGCACCGGGACGGCGTAAAACAGCGCAAGCCGGGCAGCCAGAGGGGAGTCGGGTCTTCCGGACCCGGGTGAAGGTCTGCCGGCGGTGGGGAGTGACACGGTGATGGGCACGGCTGAGCGGCGCACGGCGCCCGAGGACGCCGCGGCGACGCAGGTGACGACGCGATCGCGCACCGAGGAGCCGAGCCGGGGCGCTGCCCCAGCGGAGCGGGTGAAGGTTGCTGGTGACGACGCCCGGCGGGACGAGGGGATGCCGGGCGGCGAGACCGGACAGCCGGACGGGAACGTGCTCACGGGCGCCCGCGAGCAGGCCTACTACTACCGGCCACTGTGGGTCGAGGAGCCCGCGCGCCGGCGCCGGCTGCCCGACCCGGTGCGGACGGCGGCGGTGCGGGCGGTCCTCATCATCGCGGTGACACTGATTCAGGCCATGGTGGCGTTCCTGTGCACCTTGGCCGGGTCGTGGCTGGCGTTCCCGATGGTGCTCAGCAGTATGGTGAGCACGATCGTGGCGACCTGGGCGGTCCTGGACGTCTGGGTGACGCGCCAGGTGTGGAACCAGCGCCACGGCGTGGTGTCCGAGCCGAGCAGCACGGCGCGTGCGCTGCGGCGCGAGCGGCGCCGGGCGCGTCGTCAGGAGCGCGCCGCCGAGCGGGCGCGGGGCCGAATACGCCGGGGCGGCGGAGCGGGCCAGCTCTCCCACTCGTAACGGCTGCGGCCCGGCTTCCGCTCTTCTGCCGGCTTCCCGCCACCCCGGTACTGTTGCTTGCTGTCGCTTCGGATGGCGCACACTGATGCGTGATGTGCAACAGAACCGGCGGGGCGAGGTCGCGTCACGCGGTTCCCGGAGACGAGGCCAGGACCGGGCCGGCAGGTGGTGAGGGGCGAGCCATGCAGGCCAAGGGCGCGGCGAACGCCGTGCAGTCCGTGGACCGTGCGGTCAGCGTGCTGGAGATCCTGGCCCGGCGCGGCGAGGCCGGCGTCACCGAGATCGCGGACGAGCTGGGCGTGCACAAGTCCACGGCCTTCCGGCTGCTGGGTGCCCTGGAGAACCGCGGCCTGGTGGCCCAGGCCAAGGACCGCGGCAAGTACTACCTGGGTGCGGGGGTGCTGCGCCTCGCCGGAGCGGCGGCCCTGCGGCTGGACATCTCCCAGGAGGGCGTACCGGTCTGCCGGGAGCTGGCCGACGAGCTGGGTGAGACGGTGAACCTCGCGGTGCTGGACGGCGACGCGGCCGTCAACATCATGCAGGCCCGTGGCACGGCGGCGGTCACCGCGCAGAACTGGCTGGGCCGCCGGACTCCCCTGCACGCCACGGCCAGCGGCAAGGTGCTGCTGGCTCACCTGCCGCCCGAACTGCGGGAGGAGCAGCTCGCCCGCCCGCTCGAGCGGTTCACGGAGCGCACGATCACCCGGGCGGAGGTGCTGCGGGGTGAGCTGGAGCAGGCCCTGCGGCGCGGCTACGGGTCGACGCTGGAGGAGCTGGAGCTGGGGCTTGCGGCCGTGGCGGCGCCGGTCCGCTCGCACGACGGGGAGGTCATCGCCGCGATCAGTGTCTCGGGGCCGGTGTACCGGCTGAGCGAGGCACGCCTGCCCGAGCTGGGTGGGCGGACGGTGGAGGCGGCGGCCGAGCTGTCCCGCCGTATGGGGTACGGCTTCTGACCGGCCTGACGACCAGCCAGAAGCCCTACGGTGACCATCCCTGCGGCCGTGCCGGGCGCCTGAGTGGCTATCCCTGCGGTCCTGCCGGCGCCGGGCGCCGGAACATCCGGGTGGCCGTGATCTCGCTGTGCACGGCCTCCCCCGCCTGCGGCTGCTGGGGCAGCCCAGGCCGCAGATGCTCCTCCACGCTGATGTACTTCAGCCCGGCCCTCAGGTCGGCATCGTTGCGCAGCCGGATGACCAGCGGGAACTCCGCGAGCGCGGTGGTGTCGAAGAGCCCCGTCGTGTACAGCAGCTGCACACCGAGCGCGTCCGCGACGGCCCGCTGAAGCTCCAGCAGATAGGTCGCGTTGGCCCGTCCGATGGGGTTGTCGAGGAACAGCGTCCCGGCGTGCCGGTGCCGGTCGCGCCCGCGGTCGTTGGAGCGCAGCGCGGCCATGGTGCAGTACAGGGCGATCGCCGCGGTGAGGAGCTGACCGCCGGAGAACACGTCGCCCATCTGGCCGACGGGGACGCGTTCGGCGCGCAGGACCGCGTCGGGCTTGAGGATCTCGACGGCGACGCCCTTCGGCTGGAGGGCGGCCGCCACTCCGCGCAGCAGCAGGGACATGCCGTCGCGCCGCAGGTCGGAGTTCTTCTTCACGGCGGCGCGGGTCGCCTCGTCGATGACCTCGCCGAGGCGTTCGGTGAGGGTGGCCTGGTCGGGCTCCTCGAAGCGGATGCGCAGGAACTCCTGCCCCGACCACTCGCCCAGTCCCTCGGGCAGGCGGGACAGGCGCTGGGCGGAGCGCAGCGTCGCCAGGGCGGACTCGACGAGGCCCCGGAGCCGGTCCACGATCGAGTCGCGGTTGCGTTCCAGCTGCTCCAGCTCGTCGGTGAGGACCCGCAGCCGGGGCGCGAAGGCCTCCGCCCAGCGCCGGGCGTGCTCGGGCAGCGCGGAGGCGGGCAGCTCGCGGATCTGCTGCCGGGCGGGGGTGCGGACCTGTTCGAAGCGGGTGGAGTTGGCGTGCCGGACCAGCACGTCGCAAGCCTCCCGGACCGCGGACTCGGCGGCCGACAGGTCGGCGGCGCAGCCGCGCAGCGAACGGCGGGCCTCGGCGGCGGCCTGCCGGGCGTCCTCCAGGCTGCCCGGGTACGGCTCGGGCTCGTCCTGCTCCTCCTCGGCGGCGTTGTCGCGCAGCAGGTCGCGGAGCAGGGCGGCGATCTCGTCGAAGGCGCCGGCCGCGTCCTCGGCGGCCCGGTGGGCCTCGAGGAGTTCGGCGTGCGTCTCGCGGGCCTGCTGCAGGGCCTCGGTACGGGAGGCGAGTTCGGCGGTGGCGGTGCGCAGCAGGGCCTGGGCGTGCTCGGCGTCGCGCGGAACCAGCTCGTCCGGCAGCTCGGTGTGCGCCTCCCCCTCCTCGGGGGCGAGCCGCTCGGCCTCGCCGCGCAGCCGTCCGAGCTGCTCGCTGGCGCTGGAGGCGCGGGACTCCAGGAGCTGCACCAGTTCCTCGGCGCGGGCGGCGGCGGCCTGCCGGCTGGGGCCGTCGGCGCCGTCGGGCGATTCGAGGAGCTGCTCGGCGCGGGTGCGGACCTTGTTGCTGAGCCGGTCCAGCTCCGCGCGGGCCGCGCTCTCGTCGCTCTCCGCGCGGGCCTGCTCGGCGCGCAGGTCGGCGCCGACGCCGACCTTCTCGTAGACCTGGGAGGCCGCCCGGTAGGCCTCGCGCAGCGCGGGCAGTGACGCCTGGGGGGCCTGCGCGTTGTCGGCGTCGTCCTCGGGCACGTCGTCGGGGGCGCCCGCGATCTCGGAGCGCTCGGCGCGCAGGGCCCGGGCGGTGCGGCGGGCGTCGTCGGCGGCCCGCTGGGCGGCGCGGCGGTCCTCGTCGGCGGCGCGGGCGCGCTCCAGGCACTCCTGGGCGCGGGCCTCGGCCTCGGCGGCCTCGTCGGCAAGTTCCCGCACCCGGGCCTGCCAGCCGGCGCGTTCGCGCAGCCGGAAGGCGAGCCCGGCGAGGGCGTCGGCGGCGCGCCGGGCCTTCTGTGCGGCCTCCTGCCGTTCGTCGCGGACGCGGCCCGCCTCGGCGGCGGCCTCGTCGGTCTCCGCGCGGAGCGTGCGCGCCTCGGCCAGCTCGGCCTCGGCCTCCTCGGCGAAGACGCGGGCGTCGTGCGCGGCGCGGGCCAGTTCGGTGAGCCGGCCGGCGGGGCAGGCGGTGCGCCAGGAGGCGAGCCGTGCGGCCAGTTCGCGGTCCTTGCCGAGCCGTGCGGCCAGCGCGCGGATCTCCTCGTCGCGTTCGGCGGCGCGGGCGCGCAGTGCCTGGCGTTCCTCGTCGGCGGCGTGCTCGTCGTGCATGGCCGGGTTCGGCGGGACGAGAAAGACGTCGCCGCTGCCGGCGTCCGCCGCGGGGGCGGGTGCGAGCAGTGCGGCGGCCGTGCCCACGGCGACGGCGGAGCGGGGCAGCAGCGCGGCGTCGCTGAGTGCCTCGCGGGCGCGGGCGTGCGAGTCCGGGTCGGTGATGATGACGCCGTCGACCAGCTCGGGCCGGGCGGCCAGCACGCGGGCGTGGTCGGCGGGGTCGACGGCCTGGGCGAGGTAGCGCCAGCCGGGCAGTGCGGGGATGCCGTGCTCGCCGAGGAACTCGACCGTGGCGAGCACGTCCGGTCCGGGCGGCAGCAGGCCTCCGTCGCCGAGGGCGCCGAGGATCCGGGCGTCGTCGGCGGCGGCGGTGCGCAGGTCGAACAGCTGCCGTTCGGCGGAGGAGACGGCGTCGTCGAGGAGTTCGCGCAGCTCGTCGGCGAACCGGTCGAGGTCCTCGGCGCTGAGCGGCCCGTTGCCCGGATCGGCCGCGGCGGAGTGGGCCGGTGCCGCGCCGTCGGTTCCGGGTGCCGCCGCGTGCCGGTTCTCGGCGCGGTCGGCCGTCTCGTGCGAGTCGGTGCGCTGTGCCGGTACTCCGGGGCGGGGCGCGCCGGGCAGGTTGAGCAGCTCCGCCAGGCGTTCCTCCTCGGCCAGCGCCTGGGCGGTGCGGTACTCGGCCTCGTAGGCGCGCCGGGCGGCGGTGGCGGCGTCGGCGTCGTGGCCGGCCGTCAGCTCCGCCCGGGTCTCGGCGGCGGCCGCCTCGCGGGCCTGCTCGGCGGTCCGGCGGGCCGTCTCGCGAGCGGCGTCCCAGGCGGCGACGGTGGTCTTCTCGGCGTCGATGGCGGCGAGTGCGGCGCGGGCCGGGTCGGCGTCCGGGGCGCTGTCGTCCAGCCAGCCCGCGCGGACGGCCTCGGCGGTCTCCTGCTCCACCTCGGCGAGCCGCTGCCGCAGGTGCCCGATCTCGCTGCGGGCCCGCTGGGCCTCGGTGGCGGCGGCGGTGGAGTCGCGGTAGGCGGCGTCGCTGACCTCCTGGAGGGCGGCGGAGCGCTCCTCCTGCTCGTTGGCGAGGTTCTCCGCGTTCTGCGCGGCGGCGTGCAGTGCGCGCACCAGGTCGGTCGCGGCCCTGGCCCGGGCGGCCAGCGCGGGCGCCGCGTCCCGTTCGGCCTCCTGGATGGCGGCGCTGACCCTGGCCACGCGGTCGGCGGCGGCGCGGTGGCGCAGCACGGCCTCGGCGGCCTGCCAGGCCGCGTACAGCGTCCGCGCGTCGGCGAGTTCCCGCTTCTGCGCGGCGGCGGCCTTCTCGGCGGCGGCCAGGGCCAGGGAGGCGTGCCGGTAGGCGAGTTCGGCGGCGATCAGGGCGCTGCGTTCCCGGCCGGCCTCGGCGTGTGTCACCGCGTAGGCGGCGGCGGTGACGCGCTGGGCGAGGTCGGCGGCGCGCAGGCGTTCCTGGGCGCCGCGTGCGGAGAGCCGGCGGGCGAGGGTGCGGGTGCGGCGCTCGGCGCCGGCGTGGATCTCCCGGGCGCGCTGCCGCGCGTCGGCGGCCTCGACGATCCGGCCGAGCAGGTCGACGGATCCGGCGGTGAAGTCCCGTTCGGCGATCAGCTCGGCGCGCCGGCCCAGCTTGTGGCCGAAGCCGCTGACCAGGTCGGCCAGTCCGTCGGTGTCGCGGGTGTCGGTGACCGCGCGCAGCAGCAGGTCGGTGAAGTCGGAGTCCTTCTTGACCGCGAAGAGTCCGGCCGCCTCGCCCTCGTCGGCGTTCATCTCCCGCTGGTAGCGGAAGAGTTCGGGGTCGAGGCCGAGGTCGCCGAGGTGCTCGGTCCAGCGTTCGTGGATCTCCTCCCAGTGCACCTCCAGATGCGGGTAGGTGCGGCCCGCCTCGACGAGGGCGTCCCGGAAGCCCTTCATGGTGCGCCGCCTGCCGCGGGCGCCGGACTGGCCCTCGGCGGGCGGCCGTACCGCGGTCGACTCGGCGACCGGCAGGTTGTCCAGGCTGAGTCCGGGGCCGGGCCGGAAGGAGTACCAGGCCTCGGCGAACTTGCGCGGGTCGTTGGAGACCTGCCGCCCCCGCCATTCGCTGACCTTGCCGACGACGACGCACTCGCCGGTCTGCACATGCTGCCACTCCAGGGCGACATGGCCGCAGTCGTCGGCGAGCAGGAACTTGCGCAGCACTCCGGAGCTGGCGCCGCCGAGGGTGTTGCGGTGGCCCGGCAGCATCACCGAGAAGATCAGCTTGAGCAGGACGGACTTGCCGCCGCCGTTCTCCAGGAAGAGCACACCGGCGGGCGCGGGCCGGCGCGGCGGGCCGACGGGCTCCTCCTCGAAGAACTCCGCCTGCGTCGGCGCGGGGTCGGGCACGGGGTCGCCCACACCCCGCAGGTCAAGCACGGTGTCGGCGTAGCGCGCACCGGCGGGTCCGATGGAGTAGAGACGGACCCGGGACAGCTCGTACATGGCGGCTCTCGTAAGGCTGGGTGAGACGGGGAGTGTTCGGCGGTGGTGGGACGGATCAGGACGAGTGGAACGGCAGGCCGGCGTCGGCGACCAAGTCCAGATCGTCCCCGTCCTCGGGCGGGAGCAGGGTCGGTGTGCCGTCGGTGACCGGTACGACGCCCAGCTCCAGCAGTTCGGCCATGGCGGCGCTGCCGGCCATGTCCCGTACCTGGAGCTGGTAGCGGGCGGTGGTGCGGTAGGTGCCGCCGTTGTCGTCGCCGGTGCGCTGCAGGAAGCCGGAGTCGGTGAGGAAGCCGACGGCCTTGGCGACGATGCCGGTGGTGGAGCCGGCCAGCCGGCGGGCGTCCTTGGTGGCGCCGGTGGCGCTGCGTCTGGCCCAGACCCGCCAGGCGGCCTCGAGCCCGGGTGCGTCGCTGACCGGGTCGGTGTTCTCGCCCTGCTCGGCCGCGCGTTCCTCGAGCCGGCGGCAGGCCTGGCGGACGAAGGCGTCGACGCCGTTGACGGTGACCCGGCCGATGTAGCCGTCGTCGGCGAGGTCCTCGGGGCGCGGGAAAGCCATGGCGGCGACGGCGAGATGCGCCAGTCCGTGCAGGAACCGGTCGCCGCCGTCGGCGGAGGTCCGCCGCGCGTAGTCGCTCATCCGAACGGCGAACACCGAGTCCTCGGCGGCGGTGACGGCCATTCCGGCACGCGGCGACACCTCCAGCACGATCAGTCCGAGCCCGGTGGCCACGGCGTCCGCGATCCGGGCGAAGGAGGGGTCCTCCCGGTAGCGGCGCAGCAGGTCCGCGTACTCCTGGTCGCGGGCGGGCTGCAGCTTGGGCTGGAGCCCGAAGGCGACGAGCCGCGCGGCGTCGGCGGCGTCGGCGGGCGTGACGGAACCGCTCCCCGACGGTGCGGGAGCGTCTTCCTCGCTCCAGTCGGCCTGCTCGTTCACGACGGCAACTCCTCGAACTCTGCTACGGGCGGCAGGGCCGCTTCCTCGGCGGGCACGGTGGGTCCGGCGCCGGCGCTCCGGCGGCGGCCCGTGGCGGGCGCCTTCACGCGGCCTCCGGTCCGGTCGCGTCCAGCAGGGCGGTCCCCACGATGAGGTCCGCGCCGCCGAACTCCGGGTCGTCCAGCTCCGTGCCGTCGTCGACGGCGAACAGCAGCCTGCGCTCGCCCTGCCGGACGGCCGTGCCCACCGGGGGGCTGGCCGCGTGCACGGCCAGCAGTGCCACCAGGTAGGGCAGTTCGGGATCCTGGCGTCGGGCCTGCGCCAGCAGTCCCGACAGCCGCCGCGGGGCGTCCGCCGGAAGGTCCAGCAGTTCGGTCGCCGCGGCCAGCTGCTCCTCGCTGAAGCGGCTGTCGTCGGGCGTGGCGATCAGGTCGGGCTCGGGCATCTCGGCGCCGAGGTGCTCCCGCTCCACGGGCGGGGTGAGCAGTATGTCGACGAGATCGGCGACCCGGACCGACACGGGTGTGCGCAGGCCGGTGCCGTGCGCGAAGAAGGCGTCGGTGACCCGGACGGCCTGCTCCACCGGCAGCGGCAGCGAGGGCGCGAGGAGCTGGCCGTACAGGTCGGTGCCGGAGGCCGCGGCGGGCGTGGCGAAGGCCTGCCGGTCCTGCTCGGCGCGGAACAGCGGGCCCGCCTCCAGCAGCCGGGACTGCAGCTGTGTGTGGCGCCGGATGCAGTCCTTGACGATGTCCACCAGCTCGGCGGCGCGGCGCTTGTGCTCGGGGTCCTCGGTCTCGTCGCGGGCCTTGCGGATGTTGGTGAGGATCGCGTTCTCGTGGCGGTACCGGTCGGCCACGTGGTCCAGCGCCTCGGCGATCATGTCGGGCACGGCGTTGAGCCAGTCGACGGCCCGTACGTTGCGCCGGGTCGCCTCCAGGGCGCGGCGCAGCGTCTCGGAGTACTGCACGGTGCGGTAGCGGGCCTGTTCGGCGGCGAGCTGGGCGTCGGCGAGCCGGCCGCGGCTGATCAGCACCTCCAGCTTGACCTCGGCGGCGATCTGGGCGCTGGTGACATCGGTGTCCAGCGCGCCGACGAGGACGTTGACGGCTTCGTCGGTGGTGCGCAGGTAGACCGCGCCGCCGGGGCCGGGCACCTCCTCGATCAGTTTGAAGTCGTAGTCCCGCCGGACATAGGTGCCGTCGGGTCCGAAAACGCCGTAGACGGCGCGGAAGCCGCGGTCGACGCTGCCGACGTTGATGAGGTTCTCCAGGACCCAGCGGGCCACCCGCTCGTGCTCGGCGGCGGGGCGCTGCGGGGCCTGGGCTGCGATGCGCGGGATCAGCCGGGCGACGATCTGGTCGTGGTCGGCGCCCGTGTCGAAGTCCATGTTCAGGGTGACCAGGTCGATGGCCGCGAGGGCGATCTCCGCCATGCCGTACACCGAGTACTCGCCGGCCAGATTGGCCTTGCGGGCGTCCAGGTCGTGCAGCGGCGCGGTGCAGGCGAGCGCGCGCAGCCGCCGCGCCAGTCCCTCGTCGGCGGCCGGGCCCGGTGCCGGGCGCGGCCCCGCGCTGAGCTGGGGCGGAACGCTGTCCGTCGTTGCAGGCGAAGTCACGGTGCACAGACTAGGTCCTCGGTCTGACAACATCCCAAACGACCCAGATGCACCCGGCTCACGGACCGGCCCCGCCGTCCGCCGCTCCGGACCCGCCGTCCGCGCGCGGGTTCCATCCGCCTCTCCGGACCGCCGTCCGCGCGGGTTCCGTTCGCCCCTCCGGACCGCCGTCCGGGCGCGGGTGACATCCGCCCCTTCGGTCCCGCCGTCCGCGCCGCGCGTTCCGGCGTCCGGCTCAAGGATGCGGGTCCGCCTCCCGGTTCAGGCGTCCGGGTCCTGCTCCTCCACCCGCCGCCGGTACACCTCCACGACGCGTTCCAGCGAATCGTCGAGGTAACCCGCCAGCAGTTCCTCGGCCTTGGCCAGTTCCCCCGCCTGCAGGGCCTCGAGAATCGCGACATTTCGCGTGATGTACGGCTCGTGCAGCCGCTGCGGCTCGTCCACCAGATGGAAGGCCAGCCGCAGTTCGGCGAAGACGCTGCGCATCAGCTCGTCGGTGCGCTCGCTGCCGGCCAGCGCGACCAGCTCCCGGTGGAAGTGGATATTGGCCGTACCCACCGCTTTCCAGTCACCTTCGCGCGCCGCCCGGCGGCCCTCCTCCACCGCCCCCGCGAGCGCGTCGAGCCCGTGGGGCGGCTCGCCCAGGCCGCGGACGACGGCGCACTCGACGAGCCGGCGCGTGCGGTAGATGTCCTCGACGTCCTCGACGGTCAGCACCCGCACGAAGACCCCGCGGTTCAGCTCGTGGACGAGCAGCCGCTCGTGCGTGAGCAGCCGGAACGCCTCGCGGAGTGTGTTGCGCGACACACCGAGCGCCCCGCCGATGCTGTCCTCCGACAGCCGGGTGCCGGGCGGGAAGAACCCCTCGGCGATCCGGCTTCTGAGGATGTCCGAGACGCGTTCGGCGGTGCTGGTGCGGCCCAGCAGGGCGCGGTCGTCGGCCAGGGGGCTCAGCTGCTCTGCCATGCCCGGAATTCAACCGCACACCGAAGAACAAGACAACGTGGGTATTGAAGGATCGTTGAACGATCCTCTACGGTGCTCGACACGGCACGGCTCACCTCCCCCCACGCCTCCCCGCACGCATCCTCCGTCTCCCCTGCGAGGTGCCCATGAGCACGACCCCTTCCCCCCGTCCCCTCACCGGCTCCCCAGGCCCCGTCCCCGCCGAACACACCGACGACAGCGGGGCGTTCGGCTGGCTCCGGGCGCTCGGGCCGCGCGGCCGGCGTGCCTTCGGCGGCGCGTTCGGCGGTTATGCCCTGGACTCCTACGACTACTTCACGCTGCCGCTGACGATGGTCGCGCTGTCGGCCTACTTCGGCCTGAACAGCGGTCAGACGGGCCTGCTCACCACCGTCACCCTGGTCGTCTCCGCGATCGGCGGCGCCCTCGCGGGCGTGCTGGCGGACCGGATCGGCCGGGTGAAGGCACTGCTGCTGACGGTCACCACCTACGCGGTGTTCACCGTGGCCTGCGGCTTCGCGCCCAACTACGAGACGCTGCTGGTGTTCCGGGCCCTGCAGGGTCTGGGCTTCGGCGGCGAATGGGCGGTCGGCGCGATCCTGGTCGCCGAGTACGCCACCGCCAAGCACCGCGGCCGCACCCTCGGCGCCATCCAGAGCTCCTGGGCCGTCGGCTGGGCGCTCGCCGTGGTCGTCTACACGATGGTCTTCTCCTTCGTCGAGGAGGACCTCGCCTGGCGGGTGATGTTCTGGACCGGCGCGCTGCCGGCGGTGCTGGTGGTGTGGGTCCGGCGCAGCGTGCACGACGCGCCCGCGGCGGCGGCCGCGCGCGAACAGAGCCGGGACAAGGGCTCGTTCCGGGTCATCTTCCGGCCGGACCGTCCCGGCTCCCCCGGCCTGCTGCGCACCACCCTCCTCGCGGTGCTGCTCTCCACGGGTGTGCAGGGCGGCTACTACACCCTCGCCACCTGGGTGCCGACCTACCTCAAGACCGAGCGCGGCCTGTCGGTCGTCGGCACCGGCGGCTACCTCACGTTCCTCATCTCGGGCGCCTTCACCGGCTATCTGACCGGCGGCTACCTCACCGACCGGCTGGGCCGCCGCCGCAACATCTGGCTGTTCGCGCTGCTCTCGGCCATCTGCATCCTGGCCTACGCCAACCTGCCGAGCGGCGCCGGATCCCTGGTCCTGGTCCTCGGATTCCCGCTCGGCTTCTGCATGTCGGCCATCTTCAGCGGCTTCGGCTCCTACTTGAGCGAGCTGTACCCGACCGCGGTGCGCGGCACGGGCCAGGGCTTCACCTACAACACCGGACGCGCGGTGGGCGCCGTCTTCCCCACCACCGTCGGCTTCCTGGCGGACAGCTGGGGCGTGGGCGGGGCGCTGGTGTTCGGTGCCGTCGCCTACGGGCTGGCGGCGCTGGCGCTGCTCGGACTGCCGGAGACCCGCGGGAAGGAGCTGGCGTGAACCGCACCGAGGAGCCTCCGGTGACCCTCGTCGACGAGGAGGCGCACGCCTGGCGCCCGGCCACCGCCCGCGCCCGCTTCCGTCAGGGGCTCACCGGCCCCACCGCCGGTGTCGCGGCCGGGCACACCCAGGCCAATCTCATCTCGGTGCCGGCGGACTGGGCGTACGACATGCTGCTGTTCTGCCAGCGCAACCCCAGGCCCTGCCCGGTGCTGGACGTCACCGACGCCGGGTCGGTCACCACGGTGCTCGCCGACGGCGCGGATCTGCGCACCGACCTGCCGCGCTACCGGGTGTGGGAGCACGGCGAGCTGGTGGACGAGCCGACCGATGTGCGAGCGCACTGGCGCGACGACCTGGTGTCGTTCCTGATCGGGTGCAGCTTCACCTTCGAGTGGGCGCTGGCCGCGGCCGGCGTCCCGCTGCGGCACCTGGAGCAGAACCGCAACGTGCCGATGTACGTGACGAGCTGGCAGTGCCGTCCGGCGGGGCGGCTGCGCGGGCCGATGGTGGTGTCCATGCGGCCGGTGCCGCCCCGGCATCTGTCGGCGGCGATCCGGGAGACCGGGGTGATGCCGGCGGTGCACGGCGGTCCGGTGCACTGCGGCGACCCCTCGGCGCTCGGCGTGGCCGACCTGGGCCGGCCCGACTTCGGCGACCCGGTGGAGCTCGAGCCCGACGACATCCCCGTGTTCTGGGCCTGCGGGGTGACCCCGCAGGCGGCGGTGATGGCCTCGGGTGTGCCGTTCGCCATCACCCACGCCCCGGGACGCATGTTCCTCACCGACGCCCGCGACGATCAGTACCGCGTGGCCTGAACCAGGAGACCCGAAGGATCCATGACCTCGATCGATCTCAACGCCGACCTCGGCGAAGGCTTCGGCCGCTGGCGGCTCACCGACGACGAACGGCTGCTGTCCGTCGTGACGAGTGCCAATGTGGCCTGCGGCTTCCACGCGGGTGACGCGGTCACCATGCGCCGGGTGTGCGAGCTGGCGGCGGAGCGCGGGGTCCGGATCGGCGCCCAGGTCTCCTACCGCGACCTCGCCGGTTTCGGACGGCGCTCGATGGACGTGCCGCCCGCCGAGCTGGCGGCCGAGGTGGCCTACCAGATCGGGGCGCTGGAGGTGTTCGCCCGCGCCGCCGGCTCCAAGGTGGCCTACGTCAAGCCGCACGGGGCGCTGTACAACCGGGTGGTCCACGACGTGGAGCAGGCCGAGGCCGTGGTGGGCGGGGTGTTCCTGGCCGGCCCGGAGCTGCCGGTGCTCGGCCTGCCCGGCTCGCGGCTGCTGGAGGTCGCGGGCAAGGCGGGACTTCCGGTGGTCGCGGAGGCGTTCGCGGACCGCGCCTACACCGACGAGGGCACGCTGGTGCCGCGCCACGAGGAGGGCGCCGTGATCACCGACCCGGAGGCGGTGGTGACCCGCTCGGTGGAACTGGCCTGCTCCGGCTCGGTCCAGGCGCTGTCGGGGCGGCGGGTCGAGGTGCGGGCGCGGTCGCTGTGCCTGCACGGCGACACGCCCGGCGCGGTCGGCCTGGCACGCCGGCTGCGGGAGCGGCTGGAGGCGTCGGGGGTGCGGGTGGAGGCCTTCGCATGAAGGTCCTGCCCGTCGGCGACGACGCCCTGCTGGTGGAGGTCTCCTCGGGCGAGGAGGCGCAGGCGCTCCACGCGGAACTGCTGCGCCGCCGCGCGGAGGGGGCGCTGCGGGTCGGCGAGATCGTCCCGGCCGCGCGTACGGTCCTGCTCGACGGCCTGCCCGACCCCCGGCGCACCGCCGCCGAGCTGACGGCCGCCGACATCCCGCCCGTCCCTCCGCGCGCACCGGAGACGGTCGAGATCCCGGTGCGCTACGACGGACCCGACCTGGCCGACGTGGCCGCGCACTGGGGCGTCCCCGTGGCCGAGGTCGCCCGTATCCACGCGGGCACCGAGTTCCAGGTGGCCTTCTGCGGATTCGCCCCCGGCTTCGGCTATCTGACAGGCCTTCCGCCCCGCTACCACGTGCCCCGCCGGTCGACTCCGCGCACCACCGTCCCGGCCGGTGCGGTGGCGTTGGCGGGCCCGTACACGGGGGTCTACCCGCGCCCCTCCCCCGGCGGCTGGCAGCTCATCGGCACCACGGACGCGCCCCTGTGGGACCCCGCCCGCACACCGGCCGCCCTGCTGTCACCCGGCACCCGCGTGCGCTTCGTGCCCGTCGGGGCGGCGTCGGACCGGAACGAGAAGGCGACGGCGGGCGCCGCTGCCGGGACGGCGGGTGCGGCATGACGGACCGTGCGCTCGTCGTCGTACGGGCCGGGGCGCTGACCACCGTGCAGGATCTGGGCCGTCCCGGGCACGCCCATCTCGGTGTCCCCAGGTCCGGCGCCCTGGACGGGCCCGCGGCGGCCCTGGCCAACCGGCTGGCCGGGAACCCGCCGGAGGCGGCCGTCCTGGAGACGACTCTCAACGGCGTCGCCGTCCGGCCCCGTTCGTCCGTGACCGTGGCGGTCACCGGTGCGCCCTGCCCGGTCACCGTGGACGGCCGCCCGGTCCCCTGGGGCGCTCCGGTGCGCGTACCCGCCGGGGCACTGCTGGACGCCGGCTCGGCCGTCTCCGGGGTGCGCGCCTATGTGGCCGTCTCCGGCGGGATCGCCGTCGACCCGGTGCTGGGCAGCCGCTCCACCGACCTGCTGTCGGGCCTCGGCCCGGCGCCCCTCACGGACGGCGAGCTGCTCCCGCTGGGCACCGGCCCGGCTCGGCCCGCCCCCGTGGACACGGCCCCGCAGCCGGCGCCCCCGGCCGAACTGGTCCTCCGGGTGACGCTCGGCCCCCGCGACGACTGGTTCACCCCCGAGGCGGTGCGCGCCTTCACGTCGCGCACGTACCGCGTCTCGCCGGCTAGCAACCGCATCGGCCTGCGCACCACCGGCCCCGCCCTGCCGAGGGCGCGCACCGGTGAACTGCCCAGCGAGGGCATGGTGCTGGGCGCGGTCCAGGTGCCGCCGGACGGCACCCCGGTGGTCTTCCTGGCCGACCACCCGACCACCGGCGGCTACCCGGTGATCGCGGTCGTCCGCCCCACCGACCTCCCTGCCGCCGCCCAGGCCCGCCCGGGCACACCCGTGCGCTTCGTGGCAGTCCGGCGCCGCTGAGCCGCACGTGATCGGTCCCACGACGTCTGCTGCGCCACGCGGTCGGC
>NZ_BAAAGU010000025.1:37540-86233 GCF_039524635.1 Streptomyces thermocarboxydovorans
GCAGCAGACGTGGACGCCGAGCGCCCCCCGGGCACACCCGCACGTCTCGCACCGGCCCGCCGCCACAGAGCCGCACGTGGCCGGTCCCACGACGTGCCGTGCCACGCGGTCGGCGCAGCAGACGTGGACGCCGAGCGCCCCCGGGCACACCCGCACGTCTCGCACCGGCCCGCCGCCACAGAGCCGCACGAGGCCGGTCCCACGACGTGCCGTGCCACGCGGTCGGCGCAGCAGACGTGGACGCCGAGCGCCCCCCGGGCACACCCGCACGTCTCGCACCGGCCCGCCGCCACAGAGCCGCACGAGGTCAGCCCCACGACGTGCTGTGCGGGTGCGGCCGACGCAGCACAAGTGAGCACCGCCGGCCAGGCCCGTCCCCGGCGCTCACGCCCGTCCGGCGCCCCGCCGCCGGACGGCGGCGGCCCTTCCTGCGCCCACCGAGCGGGGTGCATCGCCGGCCCACCGCTCATCGCCGTCATCCGCCCGGCAGCTCCCGGCCGCCTCCCCGGGCGCCCCGTGGACTTCACACCCCGCGCGCCTCAAGCCACACGAAGGCGGCCCCGCCGGCCCTGCCCCACTTCCGTGGACACAGGGCCGACGGGGCCGCCTCGATCGTTCGTGGGCGCCGTTCAGCCGGCGGCGGCGATGGGATTCACACGGCCGTGCCTTCCTGGCCGATGCGGCTGCGGACGGCCGTCTGGACCTCGGCCTCCTCGGCCGGGTCGGCGGCGAGGCGGCGCAGGCGCTCGACGACGCGGGTGTCGCCGGTCTCGGCGTGGCGGGCGGCGAGTTCGCGGGTGGTCTCCTCGCAGTCCCAGAGGCATTCGACGGCGAAGCCCCGGCCGAAGGAGGGGTCGGTGGCGGCGAGAGCGCGGGCGGCGCGGCCGCGCAGGTGGGAGGAGGCGGTCTCTCGGTAGATGTGGCGCAGGACGGGGGCGGCGCAGCCGATGCCCAGGCGTCCGGCGCCGTCGACGAGGGTCCACAGGGTGGGTGCGTCGGGTCCGTCGCCGCGTACCGCCTCGCGGAGGGCGGCGAGGACCAGGTCGCGGTCCTGGGCGCCGCCCCGGCAGGCGAGCACGCGGCCGGCGGCGGCGCCCAGCCGGTCGGGCCTGCGGGCCCAGGCGCGGGCCCGGTCCACGGCGGCGAGACTGCGCATGCGTTCGAAGGAGTCGACAGCGGCCTCCACGACGGGTGCGGAGCCGGTGGCCACGGCCTGCTCGATCAAATCGAGCACCTCGGGATCGTTGCTGTCGGCGAGGTAGCGCAGGGCGGTGCAGCGGGCTCCCTCGGTGCCGTCCTGGGCGGCCCGGACGATCTCGGGCCGGTCCTCGGGGCCCGCGACGGCGGTGAGGCAGCGGGCGGCGGGGACGTGGAGCGCGGCGCCGCGTTCGACGCCCTGCTGGGCCCATTCGAGAACGGCCCGCACGCTCCATCCGGGCCGGGGTCCGGCCGGGCGCATCTGCCGCTGCCATCGGTCGAAGCAGCCGCTCTCGTGGGCGGCCCGCACGCGGGCGGCGACGGCGGGGCGGGGATCGTCGGCCCACAGCCGCCAGGGCCGGGGTTCGAAGGAGTCCCGCACGGTCGCGGCCAGTTCCGCGTCGCCCTCGGCGCCCTCGGGGAACCGGGCCAGCACGGGCTCGGCCAGGGCGCGCAGGCCCTCGTCGTCGTCGCGCAGCGCCAGCTCGTCCAGGGCCCAGGTCCAGTTGGTGCCGTGGGCGGCGTACCTGCGGAGCAGGTCCAGGGCCTCCCGCCTGCCGTAGGAAGCCAGATGACCGAGGACGGCGAGAGCGAGTCCGGTGCGTGACTCGTCGGTGTCGAGCACGTCCTCGGGGTCGAAGAGGTGGGCCTCGATCGCGTCCAGTTCGCCGTGCAGATCGAGGTAGAGGCGGGCGTAGTAGAGGGAGCGGTTCTCCACCTGCCAGTCGTGGCGCGGGTCGCGCAGCACACAGTGGTTCAGCGCCGCGAGCGCCTCGGAGCGCGGGGCGGTGAGCGCGTGCAGCGTGCCGTCGCCGCGGCCCCGCTGGAGCAGGCCGAGCAGCGTACCGCTGGGCGCTATGACCGGATCGAACATGGGAAACAGCCTCACATCAAGCGTCGACGCAACCGGGGGTGTGCACTACCTGGCCGCGTGACAACACGTCGGGGCGCCCGCCGTTTCCTGCTTGCTGTAGACCATCTTCCTCTGCCTCTCGTCGGTGGCCCTGGCGGGCCGCATCACGGCCCGCGCGGTGCGGCAAGAGCTGCCCAGCCATCACGTCCGTGAACCACGTCGTCATGATGACCCGGCGGTCACATCCACCGCGACCGATATTTCGGCGGCCCTGTACCGCCTCCCCCGTTTTCCGTGTCTTCACTGGTCAGAGCGCCCCGGCGGGCGCTCGCTCGGGTGTCCGGCTCAGTGCTCGCCGAACAGATTCAGCAGTTCGGCCCGGCCGAACATGCGCGCGGTGTCGACGGCCGAGGGCGTCCCCGCGTTCGGATCGGCGCCGCCGTCGAGGAGCGCCTTGGTCACCTCGGCGTCGCCCTTGAAGGCCGCCCCCGCGAGGGGGGTCTGGCCGCGGTCGTTGACGCGGTCGGCGTCGGCGCCGCGCTCCAGGAGGGCCCGTACGGTCCCGGCGTGCCCGTGGTAGGCGGCGAGCATCACCAGCGAGTCGCCCCGGTCGTTGGTGAGGCCGGCCGGGACGCCCGCGTCGACGTAGGCCACGAGCTCCTCGGTCCGGCCCCTGCGGGCCAGATCGAAGATCTTGGTCGCCAGCTCCACGACCTCGGGGTCGGGGGCTTCAGTCATCGGCCGGACCGCCTCTCACTTGCTTCGGGGACTGCGGGGACGGGCGTACGCCTGCGAGCGGTGCAGCGCCGTACGGGTGAATCGCCAGGGTACTGGCTCGTGCGGCACATGAGCCGCGACGCCCGAGGTAAAGATCACGGCAGAGCCGACCGGACGCAACCACCCGAGGCAACGGGGCGACACGCCCTCTGAGCCACGTGAGCGAAAAGCGACCAAATGCACCCAGTTGCACCTTTTATCGTATAGACACATCCTGTGAGCCTGGAAGTACTCAGGGTGACCGTCCCCGAACCAGGAGAACTCACATGTTCATCTCGATCTCATGCGTGGTGCTGCTCGGCATCGTCGTCTTCATCTTCTTCCGCAAGGACGGACTGAAGCTGTCGCACGCGCTGGTCGCCATGCTGTTCGGCTTCTACCTGGCCAGCACGGCCATCGCCCCCAGCATCAAGGCCGGTGGCGAGAGCCTGGCCAGTCTCCTGGGCGGGCTCAGGTTCTGAGCCGCCGCCCCACCCCCCGCCCGCTCGTACGCACCCTCTGGAGGCATCAGTGGCCCGGCGCCCCCTCCCCCGCATCCTCAGCCACGGCGGCGCGCAGCTCGCCCGGAGCCGGGAGCTGGCCCGGACGGCGGCCGACAGCGCCACGGACGTCCTCCATCCGCTCATCACGATCACGCGCGGACTGCGCCGGCTGGCCTCGGCCGGCCGGCGCAGATGGGCGGAGACCCCCAAGGACCGGCGCGGTCCGCTGCTCTTCCTGGCGGCCTCGGTGGTCCTGGTCGTGGCGTTGATGCCGTACGGCCCGCTGCTCGCCGTCATCACCGTGATGGCGGCGGCGGCCTGGCAGGGCCGGGACCGCAGACCGAAGGCCCCCCAGGGGCCGGACCCGTCCCGCAGCCAGCGCCTCAAGTCGCTCTACGAGGCGCTGGTGCCGTACTTCTCCACCCCCGACGACCCCGAGCCGCTCTACAGCCACGGCGGCGCGTGGGACAAGGCGTTCCCGGAGTACGAGTTCGACGGCGCCAGCCGGATGACCCACCTGGTGATCAGCTACCCCGCCTACTTCCCCGACGGCGAGCCGGAGTCCCGCGCCCGGATCGAGCACCTGCTCGCCGCCAAGTCGGGGCGCGACCGCGAGTACCACTTCGCCTGGGACGAGGAGGGCAACCTGCTCACGCTGTGCGCCCTCGCGCCGCTGCCGGTCGACATCGCCGTCCAGCGCTTCGTCACGTCCCCCGGCGAGACCGTCCTGGGCTTCACCGACCCGATCCGGGTGCAGCGCACCCTGCCGCTCACCCATGGCGAGGAACGGCGCGACGTGCCGCCCGTGGTCTGGCGCACCGGCATCCGCTCCACCGCCCCGCATCTGCTCGCCCTCGGCCAGCCGGGCAGCGGCACCTCGACCCTGCTGCGCTCCATCGCGCTGCAGGCCCTCCAGCACGGCGACGTCGTGATCATCGACGGGGGCGGCACCGGCGAGTACGCCTGCCTGACCGGCCGGGACGGCGTGCTGGCCGTCGAGTGCGGTCCGGCCGGGGCGGCGGAGAGCCTGAAGTGGGCCGCGCAGGAGACCGAGCGCCGGCTGATCGCCGTCAACCGGGCGCACCAGGCGGGCGACCCGCCGCCCGAGGACACCCGGCGGCCGCTGTGGATCCTGCTGGACCGCCCGACCGTCTTCACGCATCTGGCCGCCGCGGACGGCCGCCCGGACCCCCAGGCGCTGCTCCACATGCCGCTCCGGCACGGCCGCCCGGCGAACGTCACGGTCGTGGTGGCCGACCAGCTCGACAGCCTGGAGACCCTCAGCGAGACCGTGCGGCAGCACACCCGGGCGCGGGTCGTCCTCGGCCCGGCCACGGCCGAGCAGCTGGAGTCCGTCCTGGGCGCCCCGCCGCCCAGCACCCCGGTCGACCAGATCCCCGCCGGCCGCGGCTACGCCCGCCTCGGCACCGGCCCGGTCCACCGGCTCCAGGTCCCGGCCACCCCCAACCCCTACGACGACGCCACCAGCGAGTCCCTGCGCCAGGCCGTCCTCGAGCTGCTCCCGCCGCGCACGACCCCGGCGGACGAGGAAGCCCACCAGGACGCGGCCGCCCAGGAGGCGGACACCCCGGCCCCGGCGGTCCGCCTGGAGAAGGTCCCGTCGGACCGAGCCCCGGCCCGGGACGCACAGGACACGACGGATCCCGACGAGCCCAAGGTCCCCGCCGAGGCCCTGGCCCCCGGCCCCACCACGCAGCAACCGGCCCGGGAAGCGGCGGTCGCCGAGTCCTCCTGAGGACCGTCGCCCCCGGCGGGTGCCGACTCCCGGCCCCGAGGCTCATGGGGGCGCAGGGCCCCGAGGCCGAGGCCCTGCGCCACTCCGGGCCCAGCCCCGCTCCCGCGCCCTCGCGGAGCTCCCGGCGCCAAGGTCTCCCTGAGGCCCGCGGCTCCCGGCCCCGACGTTCCTGGCGCAGGCCCGGGCGTGAGGCCCCCGAACCCCGCTGAACCACCCGGCCCCGGCGCTCCTGGCGCAGGCCCGGGCGTGAGGCCCCCGAACCCCGCTGAACCACCCGGCCCCGACGTTCCTGGCGCAGGCTCGGGCGTGAGGCCCCCGAGCCCCGCTGGACCACCCAGGGCGCCCCGCTCCCGGGCCACCGCCGGCTCCCGGCCCTGGGGCTCCTGGCCGCCGGCTCCTCGCGTTGGGCTCCCCAGTACCGCCGGTGCCTCTCTCCTCAGGCCGTCACCAGTGCCTCCCCGAGGCGCGATCCGGCCGACGGGCTCCCCCGCCGAGCGGCGGCACGCAGGCCCTACGCCACGAACGTCCGCGGCGGCTCCGCTCCCGACGTGCCGCCCGTTTCGACCAGGCGGGCCGCTGCGGCCAGGCGGGAGGCTGCCTCCTCGGCCACGGCGCCGCCCACGGTGAAGGGCAGGCGGACGTAGCCCTCGAAGGCGCCGTCGACGCCGAAGCGCGGGCCGGAGGGGACGCGGACGCCGACGCGTTCGCCCGCCTCGGCGAGCCGGGAGCCGGAGAGACCGCCGGTGCGCACCCAGAGGGTCAGTCCGCCCTGGGGCACCTCGAACTCCCAGTCCGGCAGCTCCCGCCGCACGGCGGCCACCAGCGCGTCCCGGTTCTCGCGGGCCTGGGTGCGCCGCACCTCGACGGCCTGCTCCCAGCCGCCCGTGCCGAACAGCCAGTGCACCGCCAGCTGCTCCAGCACCGGTGTGCCGAGGTCGGCGTAGGCGCGTGCGGCGACCAGGCTGCGGATCACGTCGGGGGCGGCCCGCACCCAGCCGATGCGCATGCCGGCCCAGAAGGCCTTGCTGGCCGAGCCGACGGTGATCACGGTGGAGCCGGCCGGGTCGAAGGCGCAGACGGGGCGGGGCATCTCCACGTCCTCGTCGAGCCACAGCTCGCTCATCGTCTCGTCGGCGACCAGCACCGTCCCCGCCGAACGGGCCCCGTCCACCAGGCGGCGCCGCTGGTCCTCGTCGGCGAGCGCCCCGGTCGGGTTGTGGAAGTCGGCGACGACGTAGGCGATGCGGGGTGCGGCCTCCCGCAGCACCTGCCGCCAGCGGTCCATGTCCCAGCCCGCGAGGCCCTCGGCCATGGCGACGGGAACGAGACGGGCGCCGGCCTCGCGCATCAGCTGGAGGATGTTGGCGTACGAGGGCGACTCCACCGCGATGCGCTCGCCCCGGCCGCCGAAGAGGTGGCAGATGGCGTCGATGGCGCCCATCGCCCCGGTGGTCACCATGATCTGCTCGGGCATGGTCGGGATGCCGCGCGCCGTGTAGCGCTCGGCGATCATCGAGCGCAGCGCGGGCAGCCCGGCGGGATAGTCGCCGTGGGTGTGCGCATAGGGCGGGAGCTCCTCCAGGGCGCCCTGCACGGCCCGGGTCAGCCAGGGTTCGGGCGCGGGAAGGGCCGCACAGCCGAGGTCGATCAGCGAGCCGAGCGCCTCCGGGGGCAGCGGCTCCAGGCCCCGCGCGGGCACCGGGTTGCCGGCCGGCACGGCGGTCCAGCTGCCCGCGCCGCGCCGGGACTCCAGGAATCCCTCGCTGCGCAGCGCCTCGTAGGCGGCGGCGACGGTGGTGCGGCTGACGGACAGGGCGAGGGCCAGTTCGCGCTCGGCGGGCAGCCGGGCGGCGACCGGGACACGGCCCTCCAGCACCAGCAGGCGGATGCCGTCGGCGAGGGCCCGGTAGGCGGGCGGGCGCCGGGTGCCGGGCCCGGCCGGGCGCTCCTGCTGGGACTTGAGCTGCCGGGCGAGCTGGGCGGCCCCCACCGCCGAGGTCCACTGCGCCATGAGAATCAGTCCACCTTCCCCGGATTGGCCATGGATGGCTTCTCCGTCCAAGCCACAGGGTGTCATGCGTCGGTCCACTTCCACCACCTTCCCTCCAGGGGGCATCCACGTGTCCGGTCACTCATCCCGGCCCCGGCAGCTGCCACGGCGGCTGTTCCAGCTGTACGCGGGACTGGCGCTGTACGGGGCGAGCTCGGCGCTGCTGGTCAGATCGGGGCTGGGCCTCGAGCCGTGGAACGTGCTGCACCAGGGCCTGTCCGAGCGCACCGGACTGTCGATGGGCCTGGTGCTGACCGTGGTGGGCGCGGCGGTGCTGCTGCTGTGGCTCCCGCTGCGCCAGCGGCCCGGGCTGGGCACGGTCTCCAACGTGCTGGTGATCGGCGCGGCGATGGACGCCACGCTCGCGGTGGTGCCGGACGCGCACGGCCTTCCCGCGCGGGTGGCGTTCATGGTCGCGGGCGTGGTGCTGAACGGCGCGGCCACCGGGCTGTACATCGCGGCGCGCTTCGGCCCCGGCCCGCGGGACGGGCTGATGACAGGGCTGCACCAGCGCACGGGGCTGTCCATCCGCCTGGTCCGCACGGTCCTCGAGATCACCGTGGTGGCCACCGGCTTCGTCCTCGGCGGCACCGTCGGCCTTGGCACGCTGCTGTACGCGCTGGCGATCGGCCCGCTGGCCCAGCTGTTCCTGCGCCTGTTCGCCGTCCCCACGGGCCCGGAGGGCACCACGGTGGTTGCCGCCGGGCAGCCGCGGCGAGCGATACTGCGTCGGTGACCTCGCCGATACGCCCGCCGCGCCACCCCTACCTCGACCACCCGGCCCCGATCGCCTTCGCCCACCGGGGCGGGACGGCGGACGGCCTGGAGAACACCGTGCGGCAGTTCCGCAGGGCCGTGGCGGCGGGCTACCGCTACATCGAGACCGATGTGCACGCCACCCGCGACGGGCGGCTGGTCGCCTTCCACGACGAGACGCTGGACCGGGTGACCGACGGCGCCGGCCGGATCGCCGACCTGCCCTGGCGGGACGTGGCGCAGGCGCGGGTGGCGGGCGAGGAGCCGGTGCCGCTCTTCGAGGAACTGCTGGAGACCTTCCCCGAGGTGCGCTGGAACGTCGATGTGAAGGCGGAGCCCGCCCTGCTGCCGCTCCTGGAGCTTCTCGAGCGCACCGGCGCCTGGGACCGGATCTGCCTGGGCTCGTTCTCCGAGGCCCGCGTGGTGCGCGCCCAGCGGCTGGCCGGGCCGCGGCTGGCGACCTCGTTCGGCACCCGGGGCGTGCTGAGGCTGCGGCTGCGCTCCTGGGGCCTGCCGGCGCCGGTGCGCCGCTCGGCGGTGGCCGCCCAGGTGCCCGAGGAGCAGTCGGGCGTGACGGTGGTGGACCGGCGCTTCGTGAACACCGCCCACGCGCTCGGGCTGCAGGTGCACGTCTGGACGGTCAACGAGCCGGAGCGGATGCACCGGCTCCTGGACCTGGGCGTGGATGGCATCATGACCGATCACATCGAGACACTGCGCAGGGTCATGGAGGACCGCGGCATCTGGGTCTAGACCAGGTCCCCGGCACCTCGCAGCGCGTTCACGGGGAAAGCGAGGGGCACGCGTGGGCATCGGAACCGTGCGGTCACCGGCGCCGGACGAGGCGGCCGGGAGGCGCCGCGAGCAGCGCGGCTGGTACTTCTACGACTGGGCCTGCTCCGTGTACTCCACGAGCGTCCTCACCGTCTTCCTGGGCCCGTACCTGACCACGGTCGCGGAGGCGGCGGCGGACGCGGACGGGTTCGTCCACCCGCTGGGCGTCCCGGTGCGGGCGGGAAGCTTCTTCGCGTACTGCGTGTCGCTGTCGGTGATCCTTGCGGTGCTGATGATGCCGCTGGTGGGCGCCGCCGCCGACCGCACCGGGCGCAAGAAGCCGCTGCTCGCGGCCGCCGCCTACACCGGGGCGGGGGCCACGGCCGGCATGTTCTTCCTCGACGGTGAGCGCTATCTGCTCGGCGGAGTGCTCCTGGTGGTGGCGAACGCCGCGCAGTCCGTGGCGATGATGCTCTACAACTCCTATCTGCCGCAGATCGCCGCGCCCGAGGAGCGCGACGCGGTCTCCTCCCGCGGCTGGGCCTTCGGCTATGCGGCCGGTGCCCTGGTGCTCGTCGCCAATCTGGTCCTCTACACGCAGCACGACACCTTCGGGGTGTCCGAGGGCACGGCCGTCCGGATCTGCCTGGCCTCGGCCGGTCTGTGGTGGGGGGCCTTCACCCTGGTGCCGCTGCGCCGGCTGCGCGACCGCCGCGCCGGAGCGGGGGAGGAACGGGAGGCGGCCGTGCCCGGGTTCCGGCAGCTGGCCGCCACGCTCCGCGACATGCGGCGCCATCCGCTGACCCTGGCGTTCCTGCTGGCGTACCTCGTCTACAACGACGGCGTCCAGACGGTGATCTCCCAGGCCTCGGTCTACGGCTCCAGGGAGCTGGGGCTCGGCCAGTCCACGCTGATCGCCGCCGTGCTGCTGGTGCAGGTCCTGGCGGTGGCGGGCGCGCTGGCGCTGGGCCGGCTGGCCCGCCGGCACGGCACGAAGCGGACCGTGCTCGGCTCGCTGGTGGCCTGGACGCTGACATTGGCGGCCGGCTACTTCCTCCCGGCCGGCGCTCCGGCGTGGTTCTTCGTGCTGGCCGCCGGGATCGGCCTGGTGCTCGGCGGCACCCAGGCGCTGTCCCGTTCGCTGTTCTCCCACATGGTCCCGCCGGGCAAGGAGGCCGAGTACTTCTCGGCGTACGAGATCAGCGACCGCGGCATGAGCTGGCTCGGGCCGCTGCTGTTCGGGCTCACCTACCAGCTCACCGGCAGCTACCGGGACGCGATCGTCTCGCTGGTCGCGTTCTTCGTGCTCGGATTCGTGCTGCTGGCGCGGGTTCCGGTGCGGCGTGCGATCGGTGAGGCGGGGAACCCGGTTCCCGAGCGGATTTAGCACTCGGAGCGAAAGGGCTGTAGTGTACGCGTTTGGCCTGCCAGGCGTACCGTTACTGCGCGTCAACGATGCCGAACCGCTGGGTCACATCTGCCCACAGAGGTGACAAACCGGACGTCGGGGGGTACTGCACTGGTTGACAAGGCTGCGGCTACGACGGCGACGCATGACCCGGAACGGGACTCGGGACGGGAATCTTTACCGCCGCCCGGACGTTGACCGGATGACGACGACAGCGACACCTGTCCTGTGGGCGACAAGCCCGGGAGGCACGATTCATGAGTGAGCGAGCTCTTCGCGGCACGCGCCTCGTGGTGACCAGCTACGAGACGGACCGCGGCATCGACCTGGCTCCGCGCCAGGCCGTGGAGTACGCATGCGAGAAGGGGCACCGCTTCGAGATGCCCTTCTCGGTCGAGGCGGAGATCCCGCCGGAGTGGGAGTGCAAGGTCTGCGGTGGCCAGGCACTTCTGGTGGACGGCGACGGCCCCGAGGAGAAGAAGGCCAAGCCCGCGCGTACGCACTGGGACATGCTGATGGAGCGGCGCACCCGAGAGGAGCTCGAAGAGGTCCTCGAGGAGCGTCTGGCCGTGCTGCGCTCCGGCGCGATGAACATCGCTGTTCATCCCCGGGACAGCCGGAAGTCGGCGTGACCCCTGCGGGGGCTTGGGAGTAGCACCCAGCGCACAGCGGTGACAGGACCGCGGGCGCGATACGGATCATCCGGTGTCGCGCCCGCGGTCCTGTGCTGTGCGGGTCCTCGGCCCGCCCCGTGCTGTGCCCGCGTGAGCGGACAGAGGCCTCAGCGGGACAGGGGCGGGCGTCAGCGGGACAGGGGCGGGCGGGGCTCCTGCGGGGTGTCCGGTTCGTCGCGGATGACCTCGCCCTGCACCACCTTGCCGTCCGGCCGGCGGATGCGGGCCTGCTGGAAGGCGTCCCCCAGGCTGCCCTGGGCCGCCTCGCGCAGCTTGCGCTCGAAGGTGCGCTCGGCGTAGCGGCTGACGGCCTTCTGCACCGGCGGCAGGAGCAGCAGCAGACCCACCGCGTCCGAGATCAGGCCGGGGATGATCAGCAGCAGACCGCCGAGCATCGTCAGCCCGTTGCCCTCGCTGCTGGGCCGGCTGCCCGGAACGACGCCGCCCTGCTGCTGTTGCAGGGTCTCGCTCAGGCTCCTGAACGCCCGGCGACCGGCCCGTTTGATGACGACGGAGCCGAGGACCACGCCCGCCACCAGCAGCAGGAAGACCACCAGCCCGCTGGACGCCCCGGCGACCAGCGTGAGCAGCCAGATCTCCAGCACCAGCCACGCGGCCACGCCCAGCGGCAGCCAGGTGCGCAGCCGGGAGCGGCGGGGCCGGGCGGGATACGGGGTCTGAGCGCCAGTCGTCATGACTCCAGTGTGCCTGGGCCCGGCTCAGTGCGGGATAAGCGGGGCAAGCGGGGTAAGCGGGTCAGGCAGTCGATGCGGTGATCGGCGGACGGTCGCTGCCGTGATCAGCGGCCCGTACGGGGCTTCCTGCCCGCGCCCCGGCCGAGCAGCTTGCCCGCCCGCTCCGACACGCCCCAGGCGGTGACCCGCCACAGCGCCTCGACGAGGATGTCGCGGCTCATCTTGGAGTCGCCGAGCTCCCGCTCCACGAAGGTGATGGGCACCTCGACCACGTGGTAGCCGGCCTTGACCGCGCGGCGGGCGAGGTCGACCTGGAAGCAGTAGCCCTGGGAGGCCACGTCGTCCAGTCCGAGGCCCTCCAGGGTCTCGCGGCGGAAGGCGCGGAAGCCGCCGGTGATGTCGCGCAGCGGCAGATCCAGCGCCAGGCGCGAGTAGAGGCTGCCGCCGCGCGAGATGAACTCCCGGGACTTCGGCCAGTTCACCACGCGCCCTCCGGGCACCCAGCGGGAGCCCAGCACCAGGTCGGCGCCCTTGAGCGCGGTCAGCAGCCGGGGCAGCTCCTCGGGCTGGTGGGAGCCGTCGGCGTCCATCTCGACGAGCACGCCGTAGCCGTGCTCCATGCCCCAGCGGAAGCCGGCGAGATAGGCGGCGCCGAGGCCCTCCTTGCCCTTGCGGTGCAGCACCTGGACCTGCTCGTCCTCGGCGGCCAGTTCGTCGGCGAGCTTGCCGGTGCCGTCGGGGCTGTTGTCGTCGGCGACCAGGACGTGCGCCTCCGGGACGGCCTCGCGCACCCGGCCGACGATCGCCTTGATGTTCTCCGCCTCGTTGTAGGTCGGGATGATCACCAAGGTCGTGCCGAGCGGGCCGAACCGCCTCCCCTGGGTCTCCGACTCCAGGGTCCCGTCGCCGTCGTTCACTGCTGCCCCTTCATGTTCTGTCCGCAGGGTCCCCACCTTAGTGGTCGCGGCCTGCGCTGACGTGACGGGACGTTCGAGGCGGCCAGTGATGCCAGTTACGTGTGCGGCGGCGGATGGAGGCCCGGCGCCCTTCGGGCCGGCCCGGGACCCGCCGGCTGCGGGTCGACCTGAAGCCGTTGTCTACTGAGCGCACGGGCCCCACCCGGGTCGCACCTCCCCGGCGGCCGGAACGTTCCCCTCGCCGCCGCGCCGACGCTGAGCCTGGCTCCCAGTGACGGTGCTCCGGTGCGGCACACCGTCCCTGACCCAGCGGCCTGCCACGAGTGGCGGAAGTTCCCCGGTCGGGGCGTCCGATGGTGGACCCGGCCGAACCTACCGGCCCCGATCCGCCGCCTGTCAACAGTCGTTTGACCTGCACAATGTGGTTCAAATGCCTGGTCAGCGTGGAGGAAGCGCAGGTCGCGCCACGGCGGCGCGGCGCATGATCGTCACCGCGCCGCACCCGTAGATCACTCGCCCGGCCGTACGTACACGGTGCGCCCGCCGACCACCGTGCGCAGGCAGACCGGCAGGTCACGGCCGGGGGTGAGGTCGGGCAGTCCGGGGGTGCCGGAGCGGGGGTCGGTGGACCAGCGGGCCACCCGGTCGTCGGGCGCCTGGACCACCAGCTCCCCGGTGCGCCACACGGCGTAGTCGGCGGGGGCTCCGGGCACCAGGACGCCCGCGTCGTCGCGGCCGATCGCCCGCCAGCCGCCCCGGGTGTGCGCGGTGAACGCGGCGCGCACCGAGACCCGGTGCTCCGGGGTGCGGTGGAAGGCGGCGGCGCGCACGGTGCCCCACGGGTCGAGCGGGGTGACCGGGCTGTCGGAGCCGAAGGCGAGCGGCACGCCGGCGCGCAGCAGGGCCGCGAAGGGGTTGAGGGTCCTGGCCCGCTCGGGGCCGAGGCGCCGCGCGTACATGCCGTCCTCGCCGCCCCAGAGGGCGTCGAAGGCGGGCTGCACGGAGGCGGTGAGGCCGAGTTCGGCGAGGGCGGCGATGGTCTCCTCGGTGAGCATCTCGGCGTGCTCGATCCGGTGCCGGGCGGCCCGGATCCGGTTGAGGCCGAGCTTGTCTGCGGCGGCGCGCAGGCCCTCGACGACGGTGGTGACCGCGGCGTCGCCGATGGCGTGGAAGCCCGCCTGGAGGCCCGCCTCGGTGCAGTCGACGACATGGGCGGCGACGGCGGCGGCGTCCAGGTGCGCGGTGCCGGTGTGATCGGCGTCGGCGTACGGCTCGTGCAGGCAGGCCGTGTGCGAGCCGAGGGCGCCGTCGGCGAACAGGTCGCCCGCGGCGCCGATCGCGCCCAGCTCACGGGCCTTGGCGGCGTCCCGCTCCGCCCAGTAGCCGACGACCCGCGGGCCGTCCTCCTCGGCGGCCAGGCGCAGCAGGCCGGTGAAGTCGTCCTCGGAGGAGATCTCCGGGCCGCCGCACTCGTGGACGGTGCCGATGCCGAGCGAGGCGGCCCGGGCGAGGGCGGCGCGCTGGGCCTCGGTGCGCTGGGCGGGCGTGACGGCGGCGAGCGCGGCGGCGCGCACGGCGTGGTGGTCGTCGCCGGTGAGCGGCCGGTCCTCGCGGGTCACGTCACCGCCGGCGAGGTCGAGGAGCGCGGTGGTGACGACCGCGGAGTGGACGTCGATGCGGCTGAGGTACAGGGGGCGTCCGCCGGTGGCCTCGTCCAGTTCCGCACGCGTGGGCGGCCGTCCGCCGGGCCAGCGGGCGGCGTCCCAGCCGTGCCCCAGCAGCACCCGGTCGTGCGGGCGGGCGGCGGCGAACTCCCGTACCCGGGCGAGCGCGTCCTCGAGGGTGGGCGCCCCGGACAGGTCCAGCCCGGTGAGGGCGAGACCGGTCGCGGTGGTGTGCACATGCGCGTCGGTGAACGCCGGGGTGACCAGCGCCCCGTCGAGATCGACCACCTCGTCGACCCCGTCCGCGTAGGCGTCGGCGGCCCCCTCGGAGCCGACCCAGGCGACCTGCCCCCGCTCCACGACCATCGCGGTGGCGAAGGGGTCGGCGGGGCTGTGGATCTCTCCCCGGCGGAGCAGGACGGTGCGGGAGGGGGCGGCGCGTTCACTCATGCCCCACAGTCTCGCGCGTCGCCCGCTCCGCCCGGCAACCAGGTCGTGCCTTGCGGCAGGTCGCGCGGTCGCCCCGCGCCGGGCCGGGACCGCCCCACGGCACGGCGGGCAGGCGTCCCACGGCAGGTCGGGGCCCCGCCGGTCAGATGCGCGGCGGGCGGGCCTCGTACGGCGTGGAGAGGACCACGGTCGTGCGGGTCGAGACGCCCGCCAGGGAGCGGACCCGGGCGAGGAGTTCCTCGAGCTCGTGCGGGGTGGCGACCCGGACCTTGAGGATGTAGTTCTCGTCGCCCGCGACGCTGTGGCAGGCCTCGATCTCGGGCACTCCGGCGAGGCGGTCCGCGATGTCGTCCGGGGCGCTGGGGTCGAAGGGTTTGACCGAGATGAACGCCGTCAGGGGCAGTCCGACGGCCTCCGCGTCGACGACCGCGGTATAGCCGCGGATGACGCCACGCTGCTCCAGCCGGCGCACCCGCTGGTGCACGGCCGACGTGGACAGGCCCGTGGCCTTGCCCAGGTCTGTGTAGCTCATCCGCCCGTCCTTGACGAGCAGCTGCACGATCTGTCGGTCCAGCTCCTCCATGGCGCAAGAACCTACAGTGCGCTTGATCTCCTCGGATACCTGAGCAGGCCAGGCAGCACCCGGTTCGTGATCTGCCGCAGGCATGTGACGAACACCACAAGCTTCGAACGGCTTCCGTGATGTTCTCGTGATTACCCCGGATCGGCGGCGGGAAGTGCTTGCTGTGGTCGAGGCCGCAGTGCCTGAACGGCCCAGCCCGAGGGGGAGAACCCAATGCAGAGTGTTAAGCGCCCTGGTCGTAGCGTGCCCAAGCGGCGGCAGCAGGTCGTCGAGCCCGAGCCGGAGGGCGTCGAACCCGACGCCCTGGCCGAGGAGGACGACGCGTACGACACCTTCGAGATGTACCGGGTGATCTGCCCGGACTGCGCGCAGCCCATCGCCCTGCTGGCAGACGAGGAGGTCCTGCCGGAGCACGCGCTGTGCGCCTCTCCGTGGAACCCGTTCGGCCTCACGGTGTGCCCCGGCACCGGCCGCAGCGCCTCGGAGGCCCGCCCGGCGGACGAGACCGTCACACCCCAGGAGCAGGACACGGGACTGCTGTTGACGCTCCCTCAGGGACTCGACTGGCGGACCCAGCCGTTCTCGCACGTGGGCGGCCCGGGCTCGCGTCCGATCCGGGTTCCCGTGATGCGGCGCCACGCCGCCTGAGTGCACCGTGCCGGGGGCGGCCCCCGCGCCGCCCTCGCTCCATCACCGGCCCATCACCAGCCCATCACCGGCGACGCCCCGGTCGTCGTCCGGTCGCGGACGCCCCGGCGAACGCACGCCCTATTCCGCGGGTCGGTGACCTGTCCGGTGGCTCCCGCGTTGCCCAGGTATGACGACCCCCACGTATTCGACGACCGGGCGTCAACGCCGTGTCTTCGTACCGCCGCCGGCGTTCGCGCCGGCCCCGCCGCAGCTGCCGGACCCGCCCATCTACCGGGACATGATGCGGACCTGGGCGGACCGCGGTCGCACCCTGCCGGGGCGCCACGACCCGGAGTGGTCCCGGCTCGCGGCGCCCTGGCGGGGGCTCAGTCAGTTCAGCGTGCCTCAGGTCCCGCGAGATGACGAGCGATGACCATGCGCTGGATCTGATTGGTGCCCTCGACGATCTGCAGCACCTTGGCCTCGCGCATGAAGCGCTCGACCGGGAAGTCCGCCGTGTAGCCGTATCCGCCGAGGATCTGGACGGCGTCGGCGGTGACCCGCATCGCCGTGTCGGTGCAGTGCAGCTTGGCCATGGCGGCCTGCTTGGAGAACGGCCGGCCGGCGTCGCGCAGCCGGGCCGCTGACAGGTACAGGGCGCGGCCCGCCTCGATCTGCGTGGCCATGTCGGCCAGCATGAACCGCAGGCCCTGGAAGTCCGCGATGGGCTTGCCGAACTGGCGCCGCTCCTTGGCGTAGCGCAGCGCCTCGTCGAGCGCGGCCTGGGCCAGGCCGATCGCGCAGGCCGCGATGCCGAGCCGGCCCCCGTCCAGGGCGGACAGGGCGATGGAGAAGCCCTGGCCCTCCTCGCCGATCCGCCGGTCGTCGGAGACGCGGACGCCGTCGAGGTGGATCTGCGCGGTGGGCGAGCCCTTCATCCCCATCTTCTTCTCGGGCGCGGCGGCGCTCAGCCCCTCCGCGTCGCCGGGCACCAGGAAGGCGGTGACCCCGCGCGGGCCCTCCTCTCCGGTGCGGGCCATGACGGTGTAGAAGTCGGCGATGCCCCCGTGGGTGATCCACGCCTTGGTGCCGTTGATGACCCAGTCGTCGCCGTCGCGCACCGCCCGGGTGCGCAGCGAGGCGGCGTCGGAGCCGGACGCCGGTTCGGAGAGGCAGTAGCCGCCGAGGAGGCCGCCGCCGAGCATCGCGGGCAGGTGCTCGGTCCGCTGCTCCTTCGTCCCGTAGGCGGCGAGCGCGTAGGAGGCGAGGGTGTGCACGCTGACGCCGAGTCCGACGGTCAGCCGCGCCATGGAGAGCTCTTCGAGCACCTGGAGGTAGACCTCGTAGGGCTGGTCGCCGCCGCCGTACTCGGAGTCGTAGGGCAGGCCCAGCAGCCCCGAGTCGGAGAGCAGGGAGAACAGCTCGCGGGGGAAGTGCCCGGCGTCCTCCTCCTCGGCGGCCTTCGGGGCGATCTCACGCTGTGCGATGTCACGCACGAGCGAGATCAGGTCCCGGGCCTCGTCCGTGGGCAGTTGCCGGTCCACCGGCTGCGGGGCGCGGTCGGGCATGGCGACGCTCTCCTCCCTCTTTCGGGCACTGGCGGCCGGGCCCCGTGGTGAGGGCACATCCGCCTGGGTCGTTCTGACGCCTCGGCCGCGGTCGCCCCTCCGGGTCTCGGAGGGTCCTGACCAGCGGCTGTGCGCTGTGAGTATGCCGGATGGACCACAGCAAGTCACTGGTTAACGACCGCTCACTCAAGGATACCCTTCGGCTGCCTTCGCACCTTCCTTCGTACCTGCTCTCCGGGCCCGCCGCGCGGCGAGACGGGCTCCGCCCGTGGGGCTGCGGTACCCGGGCCGCACCGGGGGGCAGCGGCGGCTCGCGGAGCTGCTGAGCGACACGGGCGGCGCCCGGAGTGCGGGCATCCCCGGAGCGTGGCAGCCCGCCGGCGCGGGCGAGGGGGAAACAGCGCTCGGGCAGGTCAGAGCTGTGCGGGGCGCCGGCGATGACGGCTCCGCCGCGGACAGCGGTCGATGGTGCGGTGCACCCGCCCGGCGGGCGGGAGTTGGAGCCCGCGCCTGGCGGGCGAAGCCGTCCAAGGAGGGGGGCGCGGCAGGAGGCGCAGGCGAACAACCTCCGCCCGACGGCCGGGAGTTCGGCGCGGCGCGCCCAGGGAGCAGTCGCTGCCGGCCGGGATCGGCAGGGGCGCGGCGGAGCGCACGCGCAGCGCTGGGACGAGCCCGCTCGCAACCGCGCGCCCGCCACGCAAAGGGGTACGGGAGCTCGAAGAGCCCCGACCGGTCGGCTCAGAGCAGCCCGAGCTGGGTCACCAGCATCGCGACGGCCACGACGAGAGTCCATCCCGCGACGTGCTCGAGGATCTTCGGGCCGTCTTCCTGGGGTCCGCCGGTGCGGACGCGGGGTGCGGTGGCTGCGGTCGCGGTCATGGCTGCTCGCTGCTGCTCTCGGTGGTGCGGTGGTCCGCCCCGGACGACAGGGACCGGGGCGGTGTCCACCTTGCCACCGAGAGCGGCTTTTGCGGCCGAGACGTTGGTCACACGGCCGGCGGGCTCAGCGCACGCCCACCGCCGCGAGGGCCTTGCGCTGCCGCGCGGTCGGGCGGGCCGGGAAGTAGAGGTAGCAGACCCCTCCGGTGCCGGAGACGACGTTGCCGGAGGCGTTGTAGCGCTTGGTCCTCAGCCAGATGTTCTCCCACTCCCGGCGCCGGTAGACGCGCCGCACCGCCGCGTTGCTCGGGGAGGCGGGATCGTTGGCGATCACGTCGCCTTCGGCGGTGAAGCCGATCACAGTCATCAGATGCCCCGAGGTGCCGTAGCCGGCGCCGGTCAGCTCCTCCTTCAGGAACGACTGGGAGGTGATGGCGGGGATGCCGGCCGCGATCAGCGTCTCCAGGTCGGTGAGGGACCCGAGCCGGGTGACCACGCCCTGCAGGTCCTTGAAGGTGGCCGCGTAGGCGGCGTTGAACGGCCAGTTGCCGCAGCCGGCGTACTGGTGGTCGTAGGTGTGGCGGGCCGCGTGGCAGATCTGCGGGTCGGCGTAGTCCGGGTTCACCCAGGACAGTTGCTCCTTGGTGAGGCGGCCGCCCCAGTACTCGATGATCATCTGCGAGGAGGTGGGGCTGCACCAGGCCTCGCCGCCGTTGTCGTACTCGGGGTACTGGCCCTTGTGGATCTCCTGCGAGTAGCGCGGGACGATCAGTTCCTCGGCCAGGCCGGGCTCGGTGGCCGGAACGGTGAAGCGGTCGGGGATGTCGGAGCCCATGGCGCCGAGCCGCCACACGGTCGGGGTGAGCTTGGTGCCGGGCCTGCGGTAGAGGGTCAGGCGGAGGCGGTAGGAGACGATCCGCAGGCCCGGGGCGGGGTCGTCGAGGGACAGCGTGTCGGTCCAGACGGTGCTGGTGCCGTCGCTCTGGTCGTCCACGGAGGTGCGCCGGATGTCCTGGTCGCCGGCCGCCCAGCGGCCCATGACGTACCAGGGGCTGTCCGTGCCGTCGGAGTAGGTCGCCCTCAGCTCGACCTGCAGCCAGGTGCCGCCGGGGGTGTGCGCGTTCCAGGAGGCGATGACCTCGGTGGCGGGGACGGAGAGCCGGTGGACCGGGGACGTCCAGACGGCGTACTCCCAGGCGGCGGTGCGGCCGGTGTGCGGGTCGGTGTAGTCGGTGGTGCCCGCGGGCTTGGCGATCACCACGCCGGGGCGGGTGCCGGCGACGGCGCGGGTGCCGCGGGCGGTGCCGGAGCGCCAGTCGGTGTACGTGATCCAGGCCCGGTTGTCCACGGGGCGGGCGGGAGCCCGGCCGCCGGCGGTGCCGCCGGCCGGAGGGACGGTGGTCATGCTGCTCGCGGACGCCGGGGCGGCGCCGCCCGCGACGGCGGCGACGACGGCTGCGGCCAGGAGGGTTCTGCGGGACGGCTGTTCGGCTCTGCTCATGGGTGGAGGACCCCCAAGGTGTCGAGTCGGGGCAGGACCGTGCGGGGCCGGCCGGACGGCGTGCGTCCACCGGTTGGAGCGGGTGTGCGCCCACTATGAACACAGCGGGACGGGCCTGGCCAGCACTCCGGGCCGTGCCGCGCCGACCGACATCGGACTCGACCAATGGAGGGCTTAGAGTTCACCCGTCAGTCCCCCCTCCTCCACCCCTGGAACCAGCCATTCACGCTCCCCTGGAATCGGACCTGCACGCGCTCGCCTCCCGCATCCGCCGGCTCCCGCCCTCCTGCGGCCCGGTGCGGCTGGTGGGCGTCGACGGGCACGCCGGGTCCGGAAAGTCCACCTTCGCCATGGAGCTGGCCCGTGCGCTGGGCGGCGCGCCCGTGCTGCGGCTGGACGACATCGCCAGCCACGAGCAGCTGTTCGACTGGACGGAGCGGCTGCTGAGTCAGGTGATCGAGCCGCTCCGCCGGGCGGCAACCGCCCACTACTCCCCCTACGACTGGCGGACCCGGCGCTTCGGCCCGGCCCGCGCGCTGCCGCCCGCCTCGGTGATCCTGGTCGAGGGCGTGGGCGCGGGACGGCGGGCGCTGCGGCCGCATCTGGCGCTGCTGCTGTGGATGGACCTGCCCGAAAAGGAGGCCTGGGCCCGCGGCCGGGCACGGGACGGGGAGGAGCAGCGGGAGTTCTGGGACGGGTGGGTCAAGGCGGAGCGCGAGCACTTCGCTCGCGACCCCTCGCGCCCGTACGCCGACCTTCTGGTGCGGCAGCGCGAGGAGGGGTACGAGGTGCTCCAGGGCCTGTTGTGACGCGTGAGTTGGGCTCCTCCTGTACGGACGGTGACGGGCCGTCCGCGATGTGTTGACCTTGTGAAGAAGGGTGTCGGACAAGTGTCCTGAGTGCTCCAACTCGGCTTGACCCAAAGCCCGTACAGGTCTTACGTTCTCGGTGTGCGACTCACCGAGTCGCCGCCAGACGCGAAGCCCCCGGTTGTTCCCCCGTGATCGGGGGCTTCGTTCTGTCCACTTCACATTTCCCGGACGCCGAGCGGCATCTTCTGCTCACCCTGGGTGAGCATGTCCGGCCCCCGCCGCCTCCGCCGGTCCCCACCACGACCTGCACGGCGCACTGGGTCAGGCCCCGCCCCCGCAGGTACGATGCACCCCGGTGCGACCTACGGACACTGCTTCGCGCACCTTGCAACTCCGGTCCGCGGCACAGCGGTTCGACCAGAGGCAGCTGTCGGGCGAGGGGCCCGGCGGCAGACCGACGGGGGCACGGTTTGTGGGGGACGTGATGGACTTCGGCACGCAGGGCCCGCAGGCCCCGGCCGACCTCGCCTGGCTGCGAGGCGTGGACGCCTACACCATGGGCGCGTATCCGCAGGCCGAGGAGGAGTTCCGCACCGCGGTGCGGCTCGACCCGGGCATGGCCGACGCCTGGCTGGGCCTGCACGCGCTGCGCGTGGACACGACGACCGCGCTGCTGCGCATGTTCCGCTACCGGGACCGCTTCGGCGAGCAGCGCGCCCGGCACCGACGCACCCTCAACTCCTGGTACTGGCTGGGCTGGTGGGTGCAGCCGGTGCTGGAGAAGCCCCGCGACCTGCTGCTGGCGCACGCCTCCCACTGGCTGGACGGCCGGCACGTACCGGAGCTGGACCGGGCGCTCGCCGGGCTGCCCCCGGTGGACACCGACCCGCAGGTCCGCTTCCTGCACGCCTGCCGCGCCTACCTCGTCAAGGACTGGGAGCAGCTCGTCCGGCACACCGACCCGCTGCTCGACGACCCGATGCTCGGCATCGAGGCCGGCCTGTTCGGCGGCATGGCCCGGGTGCGGCTGGAGATGTACGGGCAGGCCGAGCCGCTGCTGTCGGCGGCCCTGATGCGCTGCCGCAGCGAGCAGCCACAGCGCAAGGAGCTGCGCTACTGGCTCGCGCGGGCGCACGAGGGCACCGGCCGGAGCGCCGCCGCGCTCCCCCTGTACCGGGCCGTGCACCGAGTCGATCCGGCGTTCATGGACACCTCGGCCCGGCTCGCGGCGATCGCCGAGGGCGACGGCTACGACGACTCGGCAGACCTGGCCACCGCCACGCTCACCGACGCGGGCCAGGACGTGCTGGACGGTCCGGACATCCTCGATCCGCTGTTCGGCACCGAGGGGCGGGAGCTGCGGCTCGGCGATCCCGAGGCACCGCCGGTGACCACGCCGCCGGGCGGCGGGTCCGGGGTGCGGGAGCGGACGGGCGCAACGGCCTCCCCCGTGCCCACCGGGCCCACCGACGCGGCGTTACTCGAGGAGGCGCTCGCCGAGCTCGAGCGCATGGTGGGCCTGGAGCCGGTCAAGCGCCAGGTCAAGGCGCTGTCGGCGCAGTTGAACATGGCCCGGCTGCGGGCCGGGCAGGGCCTGCCGGTGCAGCCGCCCAAACGGCACTTCATCTTCTCCGGGCCCTCCGGCACCGGAAAGACCACCGTGGCCCGGATCCTCGGCCGGGTCTTCTACGCCCTCGGACTCCTCGGCGGCGACCACCTGGTGGAGGCCCAGCGGGCCGACCTGGTCGGCGAGTACCTGGGGCAGACCGCCGTCAAGGCGAACGAACTGATCGACTCCGCGCTCGGCGGCGTGCTCTTCGTCGACGAGGCGTACGCGCTGTCCAACTCCGGCTACGGCAAGGGCGACGCCTACGGCGACGAGGCGCTCCAGGTGCTGCTGAAGCGGGCCGAGGACAACCGGGACCACCTGGTGGTGATCCTGGCCGGCTATCCCGAGGGCATGGACCGCCTGCTCGCCGCCAACCCGGGGCTGTCCTCGCGCTTCACCACCCGCATCGACTTCCCCTCCTACCGGCCCCTGGAACTGGTGGAGATCGGCAAGGTGCTGGCCGCGGAGAACGGCGACGTCTGGGACGAGGAGGCCGTGGAGGAGCTGCGCTCCATCGCCGGGCACGTGGTGGACCAGGGCTGGATCGACGAGCTGGGCAACGGGCGGTTCCTGCGCACGCTGTACGAGAAGAGCTGCGCCTACCGGGATCTGCGGCTGTCGATGTATCCGGGCGAGCTGAGCCGGGAGGACCTGGCAACGCTGCGGCTGCCGGACCTGATGCAGGCGTACGGCGAGGTCCTGTCGGGTCGCGGGCCGCAGGACCTCACCTAGGACCTCACCCGGGCGAAGCCCGTCGGTGCCTCCCCCGCCCCGCTGCGGGCACGAGGGAGGCACCGGTTCGCGTGCGGCTAGGCGAGCTGCCGGTGCGCGGGGTCGCGCACCTCGCCCACCAGCATCTCCAGGACGTCCTCCAGGGCGACCAGGCCCAGCACCTTGCCGGAGGCGTCGGTCACCTGGGCGAGGTGCGTGGCGGCCCGCCGCATCACCGTGAGGGCGTCGTCCAGGGGGAGTTCCGGGCGCAGGGTCGTCATCCGGCGCCACAGCCGCTGCGGCACCGCCCGGTCGGAGTCCTCCAGATCGAGCACGTCCTTCACATGCAGGTAGCCCATGAAGGCGCCGTCGCCCACCGCTATCGGGAACCGGCTGTAGCCCGTGCGGGCGGTCAGCTCCACGATCTGCGCGGGGGTCACCGCCGGGTCGACCGTGACCAGGGACTCGCGCTTCAGCAGGACGTCCGTCACCGGGCGGGAGCCCAGCTCCAGGGCGTCCTCGAGGCGCTCGGCCTCCTCCGGGTCGAGCAGACCCGCCTGGCCGGCGTCCTCCACCAGCCGGTTGAGCTGCTCGCTGGTGAAGACGGCCTCCACCTCGTCCTTCGGCTCGACCCGGAACAGCCGCAGCACCGCGTGCGCGCAGGCACCGAGGGCCACGGTGACCGGGCGGCACAGCCGGGCGAACCACACCAGGCCGGGGCTGAGCCACAGCGCGGCCTTCTCGGGGGCCGCCATGGCGAGGTTCTTCGGCACCATCTCGCCGATGACCAGATGGCAGAAGACCACCACGGCGAGCGCGATGACATAGCCCAGCGGGTGGACCATGCCGTGCGGCAGATGGATCCAGGTGAAGACCGGCTCCAGCAGCCGGGCGACGGTGGGCTCGGCGACCGCGCCCAGCGTCAGCGAGCAGACGGTGATGCCGAACTGGGCCGCCGCCATCATCTGCGGCAGATGCTCCAGGCCGTACAGGACCTGGCGGGCGCGGGCCGTGCCGAGCGGCTCGATCTGGCTGCGGCGGACCGACACGAGCGCGAACTCGGCGCCGACGAAGAATCCGTTGGCGAGCACGAGCAGCGCGGCGAAGAGAAGTTGCAGCACGCTCATCCCGCCGCCTCCACCAGCGGCAGCGGCGCGGTGCGGACCAGCCGGACGCGTTCGGCGCGGTAGTGCCCGACCCGGCGCACCGACAGCTGCCAGCCGGGCAGCTCGGCCCGGTCGCCGACGGCCGGGATCCGGCCGAGCAGATCGGCGACCAGGCCGGCGACCGTCTCGTACGGGCCCTCGGGGGCGTCGAGTCCGATGCGCAGCAGGACGTCCAGGCGGGCGCTGCCGTCGACGTCCCAGGCCGGGTTGCCGTCCTCGGGCGGGGCGGCGATCAGCTCGGGGGCGTCGTGACCGTCGTGTTCGTCGCGGACCTCGCCGACGATCTCCTCGACGATGTCCTCCAGGGTGACGACACCGGCGGTGCCGCCGTACTCGTCGACGACCACGGCGATCGGCTGCTCGCTGCGCAGCCGGGTCAGCAGCGGACGCACCGGCAGGGTCTCCGGGACGAGCAGCGCCGGGCGGGCGATCTCGTGCACCGGGGTGCGCAGCCGGTCGGCCGCCGGCACCGCGAGGGCGTCCTTGAGGTGGACCATGCCGGTGATCTCGTCGATCCGCTCCCGGTAGACGGGGAAGCGGGACAGTCCGGTGGCCCGGGTGAGGTTCACCACGTCCTGCGCGGTGGCCGAGGCCTGGAGGGCGCTGACCTTGACGCGCGGGGTCATCACGTGCTGGGCGGTCAGCCCGCCCAGGGACAGGGTCCGCACGAACAGGTCGGCGGTGTCCTGTTCCAGGGCTCCGGCCCGCGCCGAGTGCCGGGCGAGGGAGACCAGTTCGCCGGGGGTGCGGGCGGAGGCCAGCTCCTCGGCGGGCTCGATGCCGAGCAGCCGCACCAGGCGGTTGGCGACCGCGTTCAGCCCGGCGATGACCGGGCGGAACACGCGGGCGAAGACGTGCTGGGGGCCGGCCACGAAGCGCGCGACCTGGAGCGGGCGGGAGACCGCCCAGTTCTTGGGCACGAGTTCGCCGATCACCATCTGCACGGCCGAGGCCACCAGCATGCCGACGACGACCGAGACGCCGGGCACGGCACCGCCGGGGATGCCGATCGCCTTGAGCGGGCCGTCCAGGAGCTGGGCGAGCGCCGGTTCGGCGAGCATGCCGACGACCAGGGAGGTGATGGTGATGCCGAGCTGGGTGCCGGAGAGCTGGAAGGACAGCTCCTTGAGGGAGGCGACCACGCGGCGGGCGCGGCGGTCGCCGTCCGCGGCGGCCTGCTCGGCGTCCTGTCGCTCGACGGTGACCAGGCCGAACTCGGCGGCCACGAAGAATCCGTTGGCGAGAATCAGCAGGAACGCGGCTGCGAGAAGCAGCAGAGGGATGGTCATGATGCCGCCGCCTCCGCACGGGCGCGGACTCGGTCCGCGCTATGTCGGCAGGGGGCGGCGCAGGTACTGCAGGACGATCCGTCCATCGCCGGAGGGAGTCACTCCTCGGGTAGCAGGAGCCCCTGTGGCACCGGTCGGGGCGACAGGGGCGGAGGCTCTGTGGGAGCGCCTCCGCCCAACAGATTAATCAAGACAGCCCCGACTGCGGCAGGGTGGACGCCCCGGAGGTGTCCCGGACCTCACCCCTGGGGCGTGTCGGGGTGGGCCGTGGAGCGCTCCTCGGCCAGCGCCCGCAGGGCCCGCGCGTCGGCGAGGGCCTGCTGCCGGGCGATGCCGGGCTGGATGCCGAGCGCGGGCAGGCTGGTGCCGTCGCTGAGGTCGAGGAACACCCAGGGGTCACCCGGACGGAGATGCACCTGGAGGATCTCTGCCCACTCCAGCCGGCGGCTGGAGGCGATGTTGACGACGGTGACCCCGCTGTCGTCGGCGACGACTTTCGGCCGCGCCAGCATCAGCAGGACGCCGGCCAGCAGGGCGGCGGTGAACACGAAGCTGATCCGCTCGCCGGGGCCGAGCTGCGGCAGCAGCACGGCGATCACGGTGATCACCACGAAGATCGCGGCGGCCGCCGTGAGCAGCACCGCGCGGGTGCGCGTGGGCCGGAAGGTGACCGGCAGGTCGGGCAGCTCAGACATCTCGCGCGTCTCCCGGTACGGCTCTCGAAGCGGCTCGTGAAGGCGATGCGGCTCGCGGCGGGGTGCTCACAGGCGGCAGGCGTGGATGGCCGTGGTGAGGATGGCGCGGGCGCCGATGTCGTAGAGGTCGTCCATGATCCGCTGGGCCTCCTTCGCCGGGACCATGGCGCGCACGGCGACCCAGCCCTCGTTGTGCAGCGGGGAGACGGTCGGGGACTCCAGGCCCGGGGTGAGGGCGACGGCCTTCTCGAGCTGCTCGACGCGGCAGTCGTAGTCCATCATCACGTAGGTGCGGGCCACCAGGACGCCCTGCAGGCGGCGCAGGAACTGCTGCACCTTGGACTCGACGTTCTCGTCGGCCCCTTCGGCGCCGTTGGTGCGGCGGATCACGACCGCCTCGGACTTCATGATCGGGTCGCCGATGACCTCCAGGCCGGCGTTGCGCAGCGAGGTGCCGGTCTCCACCACGTCGGCGATGACCTCGGCGACGCCGAGCTCGATGGCGGTCTCCACGGCGCCGTCCAGGTGGACGACGGAGGCGTCGATGCCGTTGTCCTTCAGGTGCTTGCCGACGATGCCCTCGTAGGAGGTGGCGACCGTCCTGCCGTTGAGGTCGGCGAGGGTGTGCACGGTGCCGGGCTTGGTGGCGTAGCGGAAGGTGGAGCGGGCGAAGCCGAGGGCGAGGATCTCCTCGGCGTCGGCGCCGGAGTCGACGAGCAGGTCGCGGCCGGTGATGCCGATGTCGAGGCGGCCGGAGGAGACGTAGATCGCGATGTCGCGGGGGCGGAGGTAGAAGAACTCCACCTCGTTCTCCGGGTCGACGATCCGCAGTTCCTTGGACTCGCGGCGCTGCTGGTAGCCGGCCTCATGCAGCATCTCCGCCGCAGGGCCGGAGAGTGAACCCTTGTTGGGGACGGCGATGCGCAGCATGAGGTCGGCTTCCTTTGCGTGACGGGGGGTGTCGGTGTGTCGAACGGGTGCTTACAGGTGGGCGTAGACGTCGTCGAGGGAGATGCCGCGGGCGACCATCATCACCTGGACGTGGTACAGCAGCTGCGAGATCTCCTCGGCGGCCGCCTCCTTGCCCTCGTACTCGGCGGCCATCCAGACCTCGGCGGCCTCCTCGACGACCTTCTTGCCGATGGCATGGACCCCCTTGTCCACCAGCTCGGCGGTGCGGGAGGTGGCGGGGTCGCCGTGGGCGGCCTTGTGCTGGAGCTCGGTGAAGAGCTCCTCGAACGTCTTCTTGGACATGGTGGCGCCCACTCTACGCGGTACGGGCGCCCGCCTAGCGCCACGGTTCGGATACCGAGCGGAGCGTCGCCGCCGTCGCCACCGCCGCGGTCACCGCCTCGTGGCCCTTGTCCTCGCTGGAGCCCTCGAGTCCGGCGCGGTCCAGGGCCTGCTCCTCGGTGTCGCAGGTGAGCACGCCGAAGCCGACGGGCACTCCGGTGTCGACCGAGACCTGGGTGAGGCCCTGGGTGACGCCCTGGCACACGTAGTCGAAGTGCGGGGTGCCGCCGCGGATGACCACGCCGAGGGCCACGATCGCGTCGTAGCCCCGGCCGGCGAGGACCTTTGCGACGACGGGCAGCTCCCAGCTGCCCGGGACCCTCAGCAGGGTCGGCTCGTCGATGCCCAGGTCGTGCAGGGCGCGCAGCGCGCCGTCGACCAGCCCGTCCATCACCTTCTCGTGCCACTGCGCCGCGATGACGGCGACCCGGAGGTCACCCACATTGCGTACGGTCAGCTCCGGTGCACCCTTGCCGCTCACGTTGCTCCTCGGGAATTTCTCTTAACTGTTACCGCAGGTGGGCACGTCTCTTACTGGTTGCCGCAGGTGGGCACGGACGGTCCGTCCAGCCAGGGCAGGTCGTGACCCATCCGGTCCCGCTTGGTGCGCAGATAGCGCAGGTTGTGCTCGCCCGCGGTGACGGGCATCGGCTCACGGCCGGTGACCTCGATGCCATGGCGGACGAGCGCCGCGGACTTGTCGGGGTTGTTGGTCATCAGGCGGACGCTGCGCACGCCGAGGTCGGCGAGGATCTGCGCGCCGGCGCCGTAGTCGCGGGCGTCGGCGGGCAGGCCGAGTTCGAGGTTGGCGTCCAGGGTGTCCCGGCCGCGTTCCTGCAGCTCGTAGGCGCGCAGCTTGGACATCAGGCCGATGCCCCGGCCCTCGTGTCCGCGCAGGTAGACGACGACGCCCCGGCCCTCGGCCTGTATCCGGTCCAGGGAGGCGTCCAGCTGGGAGCCGCAGTCGCAGCGCAGGGAGCCGAACACGTCACCGGTGAGGCATTCGGAGTGCATGCGCACCAGCACGCCCTCGCCGTCGCCGAGGTCGCCGTGGACGAGGGCGACGTGCTCGACCCCGTCGGCGGTGGAGCGGTAGCCGTAGGCGGTGAAGGCGCCGTGGGAGGTGGGCAGGCGGACCTCGGCCTCGCGGCGGACGGTGGGTTCGCTGCTGCGGCGGTAGGCGATCAGGTCCTCGATGGAGATGATCGACAGGCCGTGCTTGCGGGCGAACGGGATCAGCTCCGGCAGCCGCAGCATCTGCCCGTCCTCACCGGCGATCTCGACGATGGCTCCGGCGGGCCGCAGCCCGGCGAGGCGGGCGAGGTCGACGGCGGCCTCGGTGTGGCCGTTGCGCGCCAGGACGCCGCCGGGGCGTGCGCGCAGCGGGAAGATGTGCCCGGGGCGCACCAGGTCGTCGGGCCCGGCGGTGCCGCTCGCCAGGAGCTTCAGGGTGGTGGCGCGGTCGGCGGCGGAGATGCCGGTGGTCACCCCGTGGGCGGCGGAGGCGTCCACGGAGACGGTGAACGCCGTGCGCATCGACTCGGTGTTGTCCTCGACCATCTGCGGGAGCTTCAGCCGGTCCAGCTCCTCGCCCTCCATGGGGGCGCAGATCAGGCCGCGGCACTCGCTCATCATGAAGGCCACCATCTCGGGGGTGACCTTCTCGGCCGCGATGACGAGGTCGCCCTCGTTCTCGCGGTCCTCGTCGTCGACCACGACGACGGGGCGGCCGGCCGCGATGTCGGCGATGGCCTGCTCGACGGGGTCGAGGGTGAAGTCCTCGGGGCCCTCGGTGCTGTACAGGATCGGTGCCGCGGTCATGCGGGCGCTCCTTCCAGGGCGGGCCGCGCGTCGCGGGAGCGCAGCCACCAGTCGCGCAGGCCCCACAGGACGAGCGCGCCGTAGACGATGTAGACGAAGCCGGAGAATGCGAAGCCGTTGGCGAAGTTCAGCGGGACGCCGACGAGGTCGACCAGCAGCCAGGCGAACCAGAACTCGACCATGCCGCGGGCCTGGGCGTACATGGCGAGGATGGTGCCGACGAAGATGTAGGCGTCCGGCCAGGGGTCCCAGGACAGCGACGGGTAGAGGGTGAACAGCCCGCCGACGGCGAGGGTGCCGAGGGCGGCGGCACCGGCCAGGGTGCCGCGCTCGCGCCAGGTGGCGAAGCGGACGGCGATCGTTCCGTCCTGCGCCCGCTCCTGGCCGCGGCGCCACTGGGCGAAGCCCCAGGCGGCGACCAGCATGACGACGATCTGCTTGCCGGCGCTGCCGGAGAGGTGGGCGGTGGCGAAGGCGGCGAAGAGGATCAGCCCGGAGAGGAACTGGGCGGGCCAGGTCCACAGGGAGCGCCGCCAGCCGAGGGCGAGGCCGATCAGACCGATCACGTTGCCGGTCATGTCGGACCACTTGATGTGCTGGCCGAGGAGGGTGAACGCCTCGGAGTTCAGCCAGTTCACCGCGCGGCCCCCTCGCCCGTCGCGCGGTCGCCGATCATCCGCTCGACGTACTTGGCGATGACGTCCACCTCGAGGTTGACCGGGTCGCCGGGCTGCTTGATGCCGAGGGTGGTCAGCGCGAGCGTGGTGGGGATCAGGCTGACGGTGAAGAAGTCGGGGCCGGCGTCGACCACGGTGAGGCTGATGCCGTCGACGGTGATGGAGCCCTTCTCCACGACGTAGCGGGAGAGGTCGGCGGGCAGGGAGATCTTCACGATCTCCCAGTTCTCGGACGGCTTGCGCTCGAGGATCTCGCCGGTGCCGTCGACATGGCCCTGCATGATGTGGCCGCCGAGCCGGGCGCCGAGGGCCATGGGGCGTTCGAGGTTGACGCGGGAGCCGACGGTCAGCGCGCCGAGGCTGGAGCGGTTGAGGGTCTCGGCCATCACGTCGGCGGTGAACTCGTCGCCCTCGTGCTCGACGACGGTGAGGCAGACGCCGTTGACGGCGATGGAGTCTCCGTGCTTGGCGCCCTCGGTGACGACGGGTCCGCGCAGCCGGAAGCGACAGGCGTCGTCGAGGGTCTCGACGGCGATGACCTCGCCCAGTTCTTCGACGATTCCGGTGAACACTTCCCGGGTCCTCCTGCCTCTTCGGGCACGGACTCCGGGGCTGCCGATGACGGCAGAAGGTACGGACCGGGACACCGCCTGCGACGCCGGTCCACGGGTCGCCTCTACGGCGAACCGGTACGGCGGCGCGCATGGATGCCCGCCCGCCGCGCACTGCCTCCCATCCGGACTTTAACCGTCGGTCCAGGAGTTTCACCTGGTCAACCGGCCGCTGGAGGCGACCGGGTCGCGGACTGTAACCGCCGGTTCGGACTTTCACCGACCCCGGAGTGCGCTGCTACTGGTACAGGGCCAGTGTGCCACGGCCGGAGGTCGTCGAAGCGCGTGGGGGGTGTGGAGTGGCTCACAGCCGGTGACAGAGCCCCTGCCCAGCGTGGCACAGCACGCCAACTCCCCCGATTCGGGGCATGTTTGAACGGCCATCGAGATTGGTCCATACCTATTGACGGTGTGGTCTAGTCCTCTTAGGGTCTCGGGCAACTTCCGTCGAGAGGAAACCGGCCGTGCTGTCCCCCTCACAGCCACCACCGGCGCCCGGTGAAGCAGCACCCGGACGTCAAGACGCTGATCCCGGTGGGCGGTTGGGCCGAAACCGGCGGCTGCTTCGAGCCGGACGGCACCCGGGTGGACGGCCGCATCAACATCGGACTGCCGTACTACACCCGCGGGTTCAAGAACGTCACCGGCGGCACCACGGTGTGGAGTTCGGCCAGATCCCGCTCGGCGACTCCAACTACCCGCCCGGCGGGACCGGGGACCCTGCTGACGCGGGTCGCCTCCGATGAGACCGGCCCGGCGGCGGTGACGAAGGCCCTTGCCCGCCGCCGGGTCACACCACACGCCGTTCCGTGCGGGTGCGGGCCGCGGTGATCCCGGACAAGCTGGACTGCGTACGTCGTCAGCCGGCGCGGCGCCGGAGTGCCCGCCCAGGACCGCCCCCGTGGCTCCGCCGAGGATGTCACGAACGGGAGCGGTCGTCCCGTCCTGGCTGACGAGCGGCGCTCCAGCAGGGGGCGCCGAGTGTCCGAAGGGGCTGAACAGCGATGACCACGATCCTGGTGACCGGCGGTACCGGAACTCTCGGCAGGCACGTCTGCGAACGGCTGCGGCCGGACGGGCACGAGGTGCGGGTGCTCAGCCGGCACTCCCAGCCCTACGCCGTCGACCTGCGCGAGGGCGGGCCGGCGCTGGACCGGGCCGTGGCGGACGTGGAGACGATCGTGCACTGCGCGACCAGCCCGCGCGGCGGTGACGAGCAGCCCACGCGGAATCTGATCACCGCGGCGCAGCGGGCCGGGGTGTCGCATCTGGTGTACATCTCGATCGTCGGCGTCGATCGCGTGCCGTTCCCGTACTACCGGTCCAAGCTCGCGGTGGAGCGGCTGGTGGAGGAGTCCGGCCTGGGCTGGACCGTCCTGCGCGCGACCCAGTTCCACGACCTGGTCTTCCGGGTGCTCCAGGCCCTGTCGAAGGCGCCGGTGCTGCTGCTCCCGGCCCGGGTGAAGGACCAGCCGATCGAGGTCACGGAGGTCGCCGAGCGGCTGGCCGAGCTGACCCAGGGGGCGCCCGCGGGGCGCGTCGACGACATGGGCGGCCCCGAGGTGCGCACCTTCGAGTCGCTGGCCGAGTCGTATCTGCGGGCCACGGGCCGTCGCCGGCCGGTGGTGAAGGTGCCGCTGGGCGGCCAGGCCTACCGGGCCTTCCGAGCAGGCGGCCATCTGACCCCGGAGCACGCGGTGGGGAAGCGGACGTTCGAGGACTACCTGGCGGAGCATGCGAGGCGGAGCGGCAGGCGCAAGGGCTGAGGCCCCTTCACCCGGATCGGATCTCCGGGCCCTGCACGGCGGTCTTCCTGCGCGACGAGCTGGGCACCTCGGCCGGTCTCGCCGCCGCCTGCACCACCGGTTTCACGCTCACCACGGCGATCGCCCGGATCGCCGGGGACCGGGTGGTGGACCGCTTCGGCGCGGTGCGCACGGTCCGCGTCAGCGGGATCGTCGCGGTGGCCGGCGGGCTGCTGATCGTGCTGGCGGAGCACCCCGCGGCGGCGATGACCGGGTTCGCGCTGATGGGGCTCGGCATCGCGGTGGTGGTGCCGCTGTGCTTCGCGGCGGCGGGCCGCAGCGGCTCCAACCCGAGCCTGGCGATCGCCGGTGTCGCGACGATAACCTACACCTCGGGGCTGATCGCCCCCGGCGCCATCGGTCTGCTGGCCCAGGCGACCAGCCTGGTGGTGTCGTTCGTGCCGGTCACGGTGCTCTCCTGCGGCGTCGCCTCGTTCGCGGGCGTGCTGCGCGCCGAGGACCGCCCGAAGGTCACGCGTCCGGACGCAGCAGTTCCCGAGCCGCGGCCCTGAAGGCATCGCTCCAGGGCGCCGGGCGCAGCGTGGCGGCGTCCAGCCGCACCAGCACCCGGCTGCCCCGGGCGTAGGTGACCGTCCCGTCCGCCGAGCAGAAGCGGAAGCCGTAGGTGAGGCCGGTGGTGCCGAGCCGGTCCAGCCACAGGTGGACGGCGTAGTCGCCGGTCCGGGTGACCGGGGCCTCGTAGGTGATCCGCAGTTCCTTGACCGCGTTGCAGGCGTCGCCGGCCGCCGCCCAGTCGCCCTCGAAGCGGATGCCCTTGTCCTGCCACAGCTCGGTCCAGGCCCGCTCGACCAGCAGCGGGTAGCGGGCGTTGTGCAGCAGGCCCAGCGCGTCCAGGTCGTCGAAGTGGACGGTGACGGGGATCAGCCGCCCGTACGTCAGGACGAGGGCGGGCGGGGCTTCGGCGGTCACGGATGGTCTCCTGGGGGACGGCACTTGCGGTGGAACGTTCAACCACCCCATCCTAAGCAGGCGCTCAGCACCCCCTGGGACCAGGGACAATAGTCGGCGCACTGCCCGCCCCACGACGAAAGCGACCCCCTCATGGATCTCGGCGTCCGCTGGAAACTGCACGGCGACGGACGCACCCCGGCTCCCGGTGCCGTCGTCCGCCCGGACGAACGGCTCTCCTGGCCCCGCACCGCGGGCCTCGGCGCGCAGCACGTGGTCGCGATGTTCGGCGCGTCCTTCGTGGCGCCCGTGCTCATGGGTCTCGACCCCAACCTCGCGATCATGATGTCGGGTGTCGCGACCATGGTGTTCCTGCTCGCCACCCGCGGCCGGGTGCCGAGCTACCTCGGCTGCTCCCTGTCCTTCGTCGGGGTCGCCGCCGTCATCCGCGCCGACGGGGGCTCCAGCGCCACGGTGACCGGCGCCGTGCTGGTGGTCGGGGTCGCGCTGTTCCTCGCCGGACTGGCCGTGCGGCGCTTCGGGGCGCGGATCATCCACGCCGCGATGCCGCCGGTCGTCACGGGCGCGGTCGTCATGCTGATCGGCTTCAACCTGGCCCCGGTGACGGCCACCACCTACTGGCCGCAGGACCAGTGGACGGCGCTGCTGGTGATGCTGTTCACCGGTCTGGCCGTGGTCTGCCTGCGCGGCTTCTGGTCCCGCATCGCGATCTTCCTGGGGCTGATCTTCGGCTACGGGCTCTCCTGGGCCCTGGACCGGATCTTCGGGAAGATCCACTCGGTGGACGGCAGCGGCAAGGTCACCGACCACTGGCGTCTGGACCTCTCCGCGGTCGGCCAGGCCGACTGGATCGGGCTGCCCTCGGTGCACGCCCCGTCCTTCGAGTGGTCGGCGATCCTGGTCGCGCTGCCGGTGGTCATCGCGCTGATCGCGGAGAACGCCGGGCACGTCAAGGCGGTCGGCGAGATGACCGGCGACCCGCTGGACGACAAGCTGGGCACCGCCATCTCCGCCGACGGCGTCGGCTCGGTCCTCTCCACGGCGGCCGGCGGCCCGCCCACCACCACCTACTCCGAGAACATCGGCGTGATGGCAGCGACCCGCGTCTACTCCACGGCCGCCTACTGGGCCGCGGCCTGCTTCGCCCTGCTGTTCGGCCTGTGCCCCAAGTTCGGCGCGGTCGTGGCGGCGATCCCCGGCGGGGTGCTCGGCGGGATCACCGTCATCCTCTACGGCATGATCGGCCTGCTCGGCGCCCAGATCTGGATCAACGCCGAGGTGGATCTGCGCAATCCGCTGAACCTGGTGCCGGCCGCCGCGGGCATCATCATCGGCGTAGGCAACGTCTCCCTGGAGATCACCGACACCTTCTCGCTGAGCGGCATCGCGCTGGGCACCATCGTCGTCATCACCGGCTACCACGCGCTGCGCGCCTTCGCGCCCGCCCACCTCAAGCAGCAGCGCCCCCTGCTCGACGAGGGCACCAGCACCTACGACGAGAGCGGCTCTCAGCCCGCCAGCTCGTAGGCGTACGACGGGGTGAAGGTGCCCGGCGCTCCCCGGCAGCCGTCGGACTCGCCGGGCAGCTTCACCCACAGGTAGGCGTCGATGCGCGACTCGCCGGTGCTGAGCGTCGGGGCGCGGCCGAGTTTGCGGCCCGCCGGGTCGCACCACTCGCCGTCCGGCGGGGCACCCGCGCCGTTGCGGCTGGTGTCGATGACCGCGCCGAGCCTCGACGGGCCGCCGAGCGCGGCGAGCACCGCCCGGTTGTGGGCGATCTCGTCGGCGGTGCTGTGGAAGTTGGAGACGTTGCTGAAGATGCCGTCGGAGGAGGCGGTGGAGGCGGCTCCGGCCTGCCGCAGCCAGCCGGCCTGCCTGGCCGGGGAGTTCCAGCCGGAGTGCCCGGCGTCGTAGTAGACCCGCGCCCGCGGATTGGCGCTCTTGATCACGCGTCCGGCGCGGGCGAGCGAGGCGAAGCGGTCGGCGCGCTGACCGGCGGAGAGGCACTCGGCCTGGGCTACGGAGTCGGGTTCGAGGATGACGACGACCTCGCCGCTGCCCAGCCCGGCGGCGAACTTGTCGATCCAGGCGTCGTAGGCGCCGAGGTCCGGTGCCCCGCCCTGGGAGTGGCCGCCGCAGTCGCGGTCCGGTATCGCGTACGGAACGAGCACCGGCACCCTGCCCTGGGCGGCGCCGCCCGCGGTGACCGAGCGGACCCGGGAGGTGACGGTGCCCGGCGAGTAGTCGGCGAACCAGACCGCCGCGGGCTGGTTCGCTATGCGCTCCTCGATGACCGGCTGCCTCGGATCGCCGGGGTTGGCCCGCACCCAGTCCAGGACCCGGGACTGCGGATGCAGGTACAGCCGGGTGGAGACGGGCGCCGAACGCGGCTTCCGCTCGGTCTTCCTGGGGCTCGGCTCGGGGCTCGCCTTCTTCTTCGAGGCCTTGGGCGAGGGCGAGGCGGAGAGCGTCGGGGAGGCAGACGGCTGGTGCGGGGGCGGGACCAGCAGCGGCGAGGAGGTCACCTCGGGCCGCGCCTCGTCCGAACCCCGCCCCTCCCCCAGGGCGGACACCATCCCCGCCGTGGCGCCGACGGCGACCACGACGGAGGCCGCCGCGACCATCGTGCCGCGCCGGGGGCGTCTGCGCTCGGCCTTCCGCGCGGCCAGGCGCTGCGCACGCAAGCCTGACACCGTACTGCTCCCCTCCCCCGCGGCGGGCGCGTTCCCCCGTTCCGGGGAAGCCCCGGGCCCGCCGCCACTGCCTCCACCCTAAAGGTGGGACTCTGCGCCTATGGCGCAACCCGAGCAAGTCCTCACCCCCGTGGACAGGGTCGTCTCCCGTATGCGCGCCCTGGACGCCGCCCTGCCCGAACGGGACGGGGTAGCCGTGTTCAACCGCGTCTACCTCGCCGTGACCGAGGAGGTGGACCGGCACATCGACGCGGGCCGGTTCGCCGACCCGCGGGCGGCGATCACCCTGGACGAGCGGTTCGCCCGCCGCTATCTGGACGCCGTCGACCCGGTGTCCGAGGACCGGCGCCCGCCGGCCTGCTGGCGCCCGCTGCTGCAGTTCCGCCGCCATCCCGGCGTACGTCCGCTGCAGTTCGCGCTGGCGGGCATCAATGCGCACATCGGCCACGATCTGGCGCTGGCCGTGGTGGACAGCTGCCGTACGCTCGGCTGCGAACCCGTCCAGCTGGAGGACGAGTTCGACCAGGTGGGCGAGATGCTGGTGGCGCTGGAGGAGCGGATCCGCGAGGAGCTCATGCCCGGCCCGGACGTGCTGCAGATCGCCGATCCGCTGACCCATCTGCTCGGTGCCTGGAGCCTGGAAAGGGCCCGGGACGCCGCATGGACGGCGGCCCGGGCCCTGTGGGCGCTGCGGGATCTGCCGGACGTGGCCGAGGAGTTCACCGTCCGGCTGGACACGGCGGTCGGCTTCGCGGGCCGCATCCTGCTCACTCCGCTGCCGGACTGAACGGCCCGTCCCGTCCTCGAGGCTCAGTCCTCGGGGAGCTCCACGGGCGCGATCTCGTCGTAGAGGTCGCCCGGGCCGGGGTTGGACGGATCGGTCTCGCCGCCGAAGTGGTGCATCACGCCCCAGACGGCGTTGAGCGCGGTCTGCACGGCGCCCTCGGCCCAGCCGGCCGTCCAGGAGATGTCGTCGCCGGCCAGGAAGATGCCCCGCTTGTCCTCGGGCAGCCGGTCCTGCATGAAGTGGGTGAACAGGCGCCGCTGGTAGCGGTAGTGCCCGGGCAGGTTGGCCTTGAACGCGCCCATGAAGTAGGGCTCGTTCTCCCAGGAGACGGTCACCGGGCTGCCGATGATGTGCTTGCGGATGTCGACCTTGGGGTAGATCTCGCCGAGCGACTTCAGCATGACCTCCATCCGCTCGTTCGCGGACAGCGGCAGCCACTTCAGGCTGTCGTCGCACCAGGTGTAGGACAGGCAGATCACGGCGGGCTTGTCCGGGCCGTTGTCCAGCAGGTAGGTGCCGCGGGTCATGCGGTCGGTGAGCGTCATCGACATGACGTCCCGGCCGGTCGGATTTCCCCTGTCGTCGACGGCCTTGTCCAGCCAGAACGGCCGGTCCACCGGCACGAAGAGCTTCGAGGACTCCATGTAGTGGGTGCGCTCGATCGCGGTCCAGTGGTCGATCGGGAAGAGCGAGTCGTCGCAGTCGATCTTGGACAGCAGCATCCAGGACTGGGCGGTGAAGATGGCCGCCTTGTAGGTCCGGATGTCGCCGTTGGCGTCGGTCACGGTGATCCGGTTGCCGGCGGTGCGGTGCAGCCGGGTCACGGCCGGGCGGGGCTTGCCGTCGACGTGCAGCGACTTCAGCGAGGTGCCGTACGGCCAGTGGACGATCTTGTCCGGCTCGCGCTCCCACAGGCGCAGCGGCAGCTGCTGGGAGCCGCCGACGATGCCCCGGTGGTGGTCGTCGGCCTCGGTGTAGACGACGCGGAGGATCTCCAGGATGGAGTTGGGGAAGTCGGTGTCCCAGCCGCCGGTGCCGAAGCCGACCTGGCCGAAGATCTCGCGGTGCCGGAAGGACTTGAAGGCCTCGGAGTCGCAGAGGAAGCCGTAGAAGGTCTGGTTGTCGAGCTTCTCCACCAGCCGGGACCAGATCTCCCGGATGCGCTTGACGTCGCGCTCGCGGATGGCCCGGTTCATGTCGGAGAAGTCGGCGCCCTCCTCCAGGCACTTGTTCCATGCCTCGGCGACGTCCCGGTAGACCTGCGGCAGGTCGTCGATGGTCTCGGCGTAGTGGGTCTCGCCCTTGAGGTCGATCACGGTCGACGGGGTCGCGTCCGCCAGCGGGTTGGGGAACGGACGGGTCTTCAGGCCCACCAGGTCGATGTAGTGCTGGAGGGCGGTGGAGGACGGCGGGAAGCGCATCGCGCCCATCTCGGCGGTGAGCTCGGGGTCGCAGCCGTCGAATCCGACGGTGCGCAGCCGGCCGCCGATCTGGTCGGCCTCGTAGACGACGGGCTTGAGGCCCATCTTCATCAGCTCGTACGCCGCGACGATGCCGGACAGACCGCCGCCGATGATCGCGACCTCGGTGCCGTGCTCGGTCGCGGGTATCTGCCCGAGACCCGCCGGGTGGGCGAGGTAGTCGTCGTAGGCGTAGGGGAAGTCCGGGCCGAACATGGTGATCGGCGGCTGCTGCTCGTCGGTGTGCTCGACGGCGTTGGGCACCGTGGACGTCATGGGGTACGGACTCCTTGCAGGTGACGTTCGAGAAGACTTCGAGAAGTTCGAGAAGACGGGGAGGTTCAGGCGAGGGACCGGTACAGGCCGGGGCGGCGGTCCTTCAGGTACGGGTTCTGCTCGCGGGAGGCGGCGAGCAGGACGGGGTCGACGTCGGCGAGGAGGAGTTCCTCCGTGCGGCCGGCGCGGGTGCGGGCGACGCCGTCGGGCCCGGCGAGGACGGACAGGCCCACGAACTCGAACTCGCCCTCGGGGCCGACCCGGTTGACGTAGGCGACGTACATCTGGTTCTCGAAGGCCCGCACCGGCACCACCGACTCGGCGACGAACTGGAAGGGGTGCATCTGGGCGGTGGGCACCAGCAGCAGGTCGGTCCCGGCGAGGGCGTGGGCCCGGACGTTCTCCGGGAACTCCACGTCGTAGCAGATCAGCAGGCCGACGGTGAGGCCGTTCAGCTCGGCCTGGACGACCTGCTGCTCGCCCGGGGTGAAGTGGTCGCGCTCGAAGCAGCCGAAGAGGTGCGTCTTGCGGTAGTTCGCCAGCCGGGTGCCGTCGGCGGAGATCAGCTGCACGGAGTTATAGACGGCCTCGCCGTCCCGCTCGGGGTAGGCGTAGGCGATCGCCAGCCGGTGCCGGGCCGCGATCCCGGCGACCGCGTCGGCGGCGTCGCCGTCGGCGGGCTCGGCGAGGCGGGCGATGTCGTCGCCGATGGCGTACCCGGTGAGGAACATCTCGGAGGTGACCAGCAGCCCGGCGCCCGCGGCCGCGGCACGGTCCGCGGCCTGGCCGAGGACCTTGAGGTTCTCGGCGACGGCTCCGGGACGTCCGGAGCTCTGGAGCAGGGCGGTGCGCATGGGTCGTCCTCACCGGTACGCGGGGGTTTGCGGGGTCAGAAAAGAAGGTACGGTCGGGCGGCTCGGCCGGACAAGGAGAAGCCGTTGCGCGCCGGTGAGCGGTTCGTTGCGTGCACCACGGGGTTCGCGTCGATTCGTTGCGCGGGCCGGATGCGGGGTCCCGTGGGGCGGGCCGGACGGCTCCTTCGCAGGTCGCAGGCAGGGTCACCCGGCCTCCGCCGCCCGGCGGAGCGCCTTCCGCCCGGAGCGCGATGCCCTGCGGGCCGCGGCCGGAACAGTGGCGGGCGTTCGGTTCACCGGTTCCCCTCCGCTGGAAGGATCTCCATGAAGCGCCGCCGTACGACGGCCGTCCTGCTCTGCACCGCGCTGCTGCTCGCCGCCGTCACCACGGGCGCCGCCGTCGCCTCCGGCCCCCACGAGGACCGTCCCGAGCGGGAGGTCACCGCGGTCGCCGTCGCGTCTCCGGCCGGGCCGGACCACGACGAGGTCTGAGGTCAGCACCTCGCCTGCCGCTTCCCCCTCACAGTTCACGCAGGCGGGCGAGGATCTCCTGCAGGAGGGCCGGGTCGGCCGCCGGTCCCGGGGCGGGATGCGGCGGGGTGACGCGGATCAGGCCGGCCTCCGCGAGGTCGGCGAGCAGGACGCGCAGGACGGTGAGGGGCAGGCCGGTGTCCGCGGCGAGTTCGACCACCGGCCGGGGGCCGCGGCGGCGCAGCAGGTCGAGCAGGCCGGCGCGGGCGTGGTCGACGCCGGGACCGGGCTCCCCGTCCAGCGCGGTGACCTGCGCGAGCAGGTCGACGGCGGGCCCTCGCGGCCGGGTGCGCCCGCGGGTGACGGTGTAGGGGCGCACCAGCGAGCCGGTCTCGTCCTCGTACCAGTGCTCGTCGTCGCTCACGGCTGCGCGGGCACGTCCGGTGTCCGGCCGGTCTCCTCGGTGCCGGCCGGCTCGAGCTCGGCGAGCAGGCCCGCCGGCAGCCGTACGACGGCGGTCGTCCCGCCGTACGGGGACTCCTCCAGGGTGACCCGGACGGCGTGGCGGGCGGCGAGCTTGCCGACCACGTACAGGCCGAGCCGGTCGTGCCGGGCGGGGTCGAAGTCGTCGGGGCTCTCGAGGATGCGGTGGGCCTCGTGGGCGCGTCCGCGGCCGAGTCCGAGTCCCCGGTCGTCGATGCGCAGCACGAAGCCGTCGCCCTCCGGGCCGGTGCGCAGGGTCACCCGGGTGTGCGGGGGTGAGAAGGCGGTGGCGTTCTCCAGCAGCTCGGCGAGGAGGTGGATGACGTCGGCGACCGCGTCCGCGGCGATCCCGACCCGGTCCATCGGCGGGACCTCCACGCGCGTGTAGTGCTCGATCTCCCCCACCGCGGAGGCCACGACGTCGGCGACCGGCACGGGGCGGCGCCAGCGGCGTCCGGGGGCGGCTCCGGAGAGGATGATCAGGTTCTCCGCGTGGCGGCGCATCCGGGTGGTGAGGTGGTCGATGCGGAAGAGCTGCTCCAGCACGTCGGGGTCGTCGGTGCGCCGCTCCAGGGTGTCGACCAGTTTCAGCTGGCGGTGGACCAGGGTCTGGTTGCGGCGGGCGATGGTGAGCAGGGCGGCGAACAGCCCGCGCCGCAGGGTGGCCTGGTGGACGGCGGCCTCCACGGCGGCGAGCCGGGCGGCGTTGAAGGAGCGGCCGACCTGGCCGATCTCGTCCGGGCGCACCTCCGAGTCGTCGAGCGGCGGTGCCTCGGCGGCCGCGTCCACCTCCTCTCCCGCGCTCAACCGGGCCATCACCTCGGGCAGTTGCCGGGTGGTGAGCAGGTCGGCGGCGTCCCGCAGCCGTTCGAGGCGGCGGGAGATGCGGCGGGCGCCGCGCACCGCCCACCACAGCGACAGGCCCATCACCGCCAGTCCCAGCGCGCCGACCACGGCCGCCTTGGCCAGCTCCCGGTGGGCGAACTGCCGTCCGCGTTCGGCGGAGTTGCGGGCCGACTCGGTGCACAGCTCCATGTAGCGCTTCACGGCCCGGTCGGTGGTGGTGCGCCAGGATGCGGCGGCGACGGCCTCACCGGCCCGGTCGGGGCCGGCCCGCAGCAGCGCGTCCTCGCCCCGGGTCAGCGCGGCGTACAGCTCCCCGCGCTGGAACTCCTCGAACAGCGACCGCGAGTCGGACGGCAGGTCGGGCACATAGGTGCGCTCGAAGACCCGCCGGTCCTCGATGGTCGCGGTGAGGGTGTCGTACTGCCGGTCGGTGAGCCCGCCGGCCGCCCGGGCCCCGGCGACCAGGGCGTCCTCGCGGGAGACGAACTCCCGTACCCGCACCAGCTCGATGACGACCTGCGCCTCCCGGGCGAGCTGCCCCGCCTGCAGCGCGGTGAGGGAGGACTGGACGTCGAAGCCGGGTTCCACCAGGGCGCTGTACTCCTCGACCGCCCGGTCCCAGGTCAGGTCGCGGGAGAGCACGCGCTGGCGCAGCCTCTCCAGGTCGTCGCTCCTGGCGGCCATGGCGTCGAGCGACTGCCGCTGCCGCTCGGAGAGCCGGTCGCGGTCGCCGTCGCGGATGGCGTCCCGCATGGCGGTCAGCGCGCGGTCGGTGCGGCGCTGCTGTTCCATGAGCACCGGGCCCGCGGCGCGATCCGTGCCGCCCAGGAAGGCCGCGGCGAGCCGGCGTTCGATCTGGATCTGCCCGACGGCGGTGTCCACCGGCGTGCCGAACTCCTCGTAGACGCTCTCGAGGCGGATCAGCGCGCGCAGTTCGCCGGTGACGGACACCATGACGAAGCTCCACAGGGCCAGCAGCGCGAGGGCCGGAGCGAGGGCGAGGGCCACGATCCGCGAGCGGACCGTGGCGGGACGGCCGAAGATCCGGCGCATACATCTCCCCCGAAGGCTGTGGGCGTCGGGCGGCCATCCGGTGACCACCCAGTGTTACCCGCCGGTAGGAATCGGCGGACAACCTACGGGATGCGCCGCCCGGACCGCAATGGCCTCAGCAGCACCAGCAGCACCGCCGTCATCAGATACGGCAGGGCGAAGACGGTGAAGGCCGTGCCGTGGTCGCCGGATGCGGCGACCAGAGCGTACCCGCCGTACACCGTGATCGTGGCGACCTCGGTGCCCAGTCCCGCGACCGAGGTGAGGGTGGCCCGCCCGCTGTCCTCGATGCGCCGCTGCAGCCGCACACCGGCCAGCACGGTCGCCGCCTGGAATCCGCCGAAGGCGAGGGCGACCAGCAGCAGTCCGGCCGGGCTGCCGGTCGCCGCACCGGCGGCGAGAGCAAGTCCCGCGCCGGCCAGCAGCGCGGCGAGGCCGCGGGTGCCCAGGCGCTCGCCCCGGTCCGCCAGCAGGCTCCCGGCGGTGGCACCCGCCCAGATCAGCAGAAGAAGGTAGGGCACCGCCGCGTCGGCGACTCCCGTCTCCCGCACCAGCAGCGGCGTGTACTCGTCGAGGGCGCCCCACACCGCGCCCACGGCCGGGACGAGCAGCAGCGCGCCGCGCACCGAGCGGTCGGCGCGGGCCTCGGCGAGCCCGGCCCGCAGGGTCGCCGTCCAGCCCTCGTGCCCGGCCGACGGGGTGCGGTGCTCGGGGAAGCGGGTGGCGGTGGCCGCGGTGGCCAGGCACACCAGCACGCTGGCGGCACCGACCGCGGTGTGTCCGCCCAGCGCGAGGACCGGCCCCGCCAGTCCCATCGCCGCCATCACGGCGATCAGTCCGGCCGCGCGGGCCCGGCCCATCACCCGGGCGTAGCGGTCGGCGGCGCCGAGGTGCTCCAGTTCGTCGTAGACCAGCGCCTCCAGCGCGCCGGAGGCCAGGGCCCCGCCGGTGCCCCACAGCACGAAGCCCAGCGCGAAGGCGCCGTAGGACGGCCGGAGCACCCACAGGGCGAAGCCGGCGGCGGTGAGCAGCGGGCCGAGCCACAGCAGCAGCCGGCGGGAGACCGCATCGGCCCAGGCGCCGGAGGGCACCTCCAGCAGCACGGCGGTCAGCGACCACAGGGCGAACAGCGAGGAGATCTGCCAGACGGCGAGCCCGGCGTCGCTGAACAGCAGCGCGTACACCGGGTAGAGCAGGACTAAGTCTTCGAGGAACGCGTAACCGTACAGCGTGCTGGTCAGCCGCCGGACGCGGAGACCGGGCACGCGCGCGGGCGTGAGAGTCATGAGGCCTTCCCAAGGGGGCGGTTCGGTCACCGGACGCTTGAGGCGCACGGCGGCCGAGGCGGCCCTCGGGAGGCAGGGCGGGTGGATCAATGTCGCCGGATCATGTCACCGATGGTAGACGCTGAGGGCACCGGGCGGGAGGTGCTCAGGGACCGCGCGGTGACGGCTGCGGCGGCAGCAGGACGTCCCCGCTGTGCCTGAGCCGCTGCCAGGGCAGCCGGTATCCGTTGACCGCGGTGAGGCAGGCCTGGAGCAGCACCAGGTACATCACCTGGCGGTAGGCGACCTGTTGCAGGGGCAGCGCCCACAGCGGCCGGAGCGGCTCGCCGTCGAGGCGGAAGGCGCAGGCCGCGCTGAGGGTCTGCACGGCCAGCACGCCGGTCCAGGCCAGCATGGTGCGCACGGGGTCGCCGAAGACCAGACCGTAGACGGTCAGGACGTCGATCAGCGGGGCGAGCAGCGGTGTGACGATCTGGAAGAGGGCCAGCAGCGAAAGCCCGATCCGGCCGAAGTGGCCCGCGTGGCCGCGCTCGACAAGCGCGTGCCGGTGCTTCCACGCGGCCTGCATGGTGCCGTAGCTCCAGCGGTAGCGCTGGCGCCACAGCTCGCGCAGGGTGTGCGGGGCCTCGGTCCACGCCAGGGCGTCCGGCACATAGCGGACCTCCCGGCCGGCCCGGTGCAGGGCCATGGTGAGGTCGGTGTCCTCGGCGAGGGTGTCGGCGCTGAGCAGTCCGGCGTCGCGCAGGGCCTCGGCGCGGAAGGCCCCCACCGCGCCGGGGATGGTGGGCATGCAGCGCAGCAGGTCGTACACGCGGCGTTCGAGCGCGAAGCCCATCACGTACTCGATGTGCTGCCAGCGGCCGAGCAGGCGCCGCCGGTTGCCGACCTTGGCGTTGCCCGCGGTGGCGCCGACGGCCGGGTCGGCGAACGGCTGGACGAGGCGGCGGACGGTGGAGGGGGCGAAGACGGTGTCGGCGTCCAGCATGACGATCAGGTCGTGGGAGGCGAGCCGGATGCCGGCGTTGAGGGCGGCGGGCTTGCCGCCGTTGGGTGTGCGCACGACCGTGACGGACGGCAGGGCCAGTGCCTCGGCGATGTCGGCGGTGCCGTCGTCGGAGCCGTCGTCCACCACGATGATCTCGACCGGATGGTCGCTGGCGGCGAGGGAGCGGACCGTCTTGGCGATGCACATCCGCTCGTTGTAGGCGGGGATGACCACGCTGACCGGCCGGGTGACGGGCGGTCCGCGCCGGGGCCCGGGGCGGCGGCGCGCATGGTGCCGGGCCAGGACGATCAGCAGCAGGGCCCGGCCGAGCACCAGCACGCCGACCACCAGCAGCAGCGTGCCGAGGACCGAGACGGTCGCGGCCGACACGGTGACCGCCACCACGAAGACCCTCCCCTGCCACAGTTCCTCGGTCCCGACCGGGCGGTTGAGGCTCCGGGCGCCGACGACGTCGGCGAGGGTGGTGAAGCGGTAGCCCTGCTCCTTGAGCCGGGGCACGAGGATCTCCAGCGCCTCGACCGTCTGGGACCGGTCGCCGCCCGCGTCGTGCAGCAGGACGATGGTGCCCCGGTCCGGATCCCTGGGCACGGCCGCGTCCGCGATCGCCCGGGCACCCGGGCGGCGCCAGTCCTGGGTGTCCTGGTCGATGAAGGCCAGCACATAGCCCTTGTCGGCGAGCCGCTTCGCCACGGCCCACTCGGGGCCGTCGAGCGCGGAGGTGGTCGAGGAGTACGGCATCCGTATCAGCGAGCTGGTGACGCCTCCGGCGCCGGCCAGGGCCAGCTGGGTCAGAGCCAGTTCCCGGTCGACGGCGCCGGTGGACTGGGTGGCCAGGTCGCGGTGGGAGAAGGTGTGCACGCCGATCTCGTGGCCGGAGCGGATCACCTGCCGCAGCACGCCGGGGTGGCGCACGGCCTGCTGGCCGGTGACGAAGAAGGTGCCGGGGACGTCGTGGCGGTCGAGCACCGCCCGCACCCGGGGCGTCCAGGTGGGGTCGGGGCCGTCGTCGAAGGTCAGCACGACCGTGCGGGCGGGTGCCCGGTAGTCGCGTGGGACGCCGTCGGTGAGGTCGACGACGGGACCGCCGCCGGTGACCTCGCGGGGGACGCCGCGGGCGGAGTGCGGGGCGCGGCGGTCCTGGTCACCGGCGAAGCCCCGGGTGGTCAGGCCCTCGACGAGCAGCACGGAGGCGACGAAAGCGAGCAGGACGAGCGGGACGAGGACGCGGAAGCGGTGCCGGTGCGGCAGGGGCGCCCGGGTCCGCCGCGGGCCGGGCTCCTCCGGTGGGCGGCCGTCGGGCGGCCGGGGGCGCCGGCGCATCAGGACGCCTCGGCCGCCGGCGGATCGGAGGACTCGGGGGCGCTCGGGTCTGCGGAGGGGGCCTCGGTGTCGGGCGCGTCGGGCGCCGGTGTGTCGTCCGGCGGGGCGGACGGCGGCGTGGGGACCTCGGGCTCGGGGGCGGGTGGCTCAGGGGCGGGCGGCTCGGGGGCGGGAGGTTCCGGAGAGGGAGGTTCCGGCGCGGGCGGGGCAGGCGGGTCGTCGCCGGGGTCCGGGGCGGCCGGGGGTTCGGGGCCGGTGGACGGGTCGCCGGGCGCGGGTGCGTCGGGACCGGACGGCCCGTCGGGGGGCGCGGGCTCCTCCGGTGACGGCGCTGCGTCCGGGGATCCGGGTGCCGCCGGGGTGGCGCCCGGAGCGGCGAGCAGCGGGGCGAGCAACGGAATTCCCGCGGCGCCGGCCGGCGCCAGGAGCGCGGCTCCCGGTTCGCCTGACGGCATCAGGAGCAGCGGCACGGACGCGCCGGGCGGAACGGTGAGCGGTCCGGGCGGGACCCCGGGAGCGGAGTCGGCGCCGGGGCCCTGCTGCAGGCCCGGCACCAGTTCGTCGCCGGGCAGCCAGGGTGCCGCACCCGAGCCGTCCCGGCCCGGTGCGTCGGAGCCGGTCTCGGGGAGGGGCGGAAGCATCGCGCCCGGGGCGAACGGCGTCGCGCCCATCACACTGAGCCCCAGCACCGCCAGATACGCGGCCGCGAGGCCGGCGAGCCCGTATCCGCCGCGGCGGATCATCCGTGCCCGGCGGCCGGATGAGTCGACGAACACGGGGGTACCGGCATCGGCCGGCGCCCGCGCCCGCACCTTCGCTCGACCAACGTGCCCTGGGTGCCCGGAATGCGCGGTTTGCGGCATGTGATCAGGCTACGACCGATACGGCCCCGCGGGAACTCCCTCCGGGGAACTCGCCGCACCCCGCCTTCACCGGCGCGGCGGTCGTACGTCCGTATCTCCGCCGCCACCGGCTCGGACACCCGGCCCCGGACCGTCGTCGCCTCAGGTCGGCGAGCCGGAGGAGAACCGGCGCAGCAGCGGCGAGAGCACCAGCACGGACTTGGTCCGCTCCACGAACGGCTCCCCGGCGATGCGTTCCAGGACCCGCTCGAAGTGCCGCATGTCGGAGGCGAAGACCTGGGCGACCGCGTCCGCGTCCCCCGTGACGGTGGACGCGGCCACGACCTCCTGGTAGCGCTCCAGGCCCCGCTGGATGGTCTCCGGCGAGGTGTTGCTGCGGCAGTAGATCTCGACGAACCCCTCGGTCTCCCAGCCGAGGGCGGCCGGGTCCACGCGGACGGTGAAGCCGGTGATGGCTCCGGTGGCCCGCAGCCGGTCCACGCGCCGTTTGACGGCGGGCGCGGAGAGACCGACGAGCTGGCCGATGTCCGCGTAGGAACGGCGGGCGTCCTCGGCGAGGGCGTGCACGATGCGTTCGTCGAGATCGTTCAGCACTGTGGGACGTTCACTTCTCAAGCGTTGCGAGCCGGGAACGGCGGTAGCCGTACGAGAAGTAGAACACGAGACCGGCGGCCATCCAGAATGCGAAGACCACCCAGGTCACGGTGTCGAGGCTGAACATGTTGTACGCGCAGAAGCCGAAGCCCAGCACCGGCAGCAGCGGACCGAACGGCACCTTGAACGTCCGCTCCAGCTCCGGGCGCCGGTAACGCAGCACCACCACGGCGATGTTGACCAGCGCGAAGGCGAAGAGCGTGCCGATGCTGGTGGCGTCGACCAGCTTGCCGAGCGGGATCAGCGCGGCGAGGACACCGCAGAACAGGGACACGATCACCGTGTTGAGACGCGGCGCGCCGGTGGTGTGGTGCACCTTGCCCAGCGACTTGGGCATCAGGCCGTCACGGGACATCGCGAAGAGGATGCGGGTCTGGCCGTAGAGCACGGTGAGCACCACGCTCGCGATGGAGATGACCGCGCCGAGGGCGAGCAGGGTGCCCCAGAAGCTCTGGCCGCTGACGTCGTGCATGATCGCGGCGAGCGAGGCGTCGGAGCCCTCGAACTTCGTCCAGTGCCAGGCGCCGACGGCGACGGCCGCGACCAGCACGTACAGCGCGGTCACGATGATCAGCGACAGCATGATCGCCCGCGGCAGGTCCTTCTTCGGGTTCTTCGCCTCCTCACCGGCGGTGGAGGCGGCGTCGAAACCGATGTACGAGAAGAACAGGGTGGCGCCGGCGGCGCTCACGCCCGCCATGCCGAGCGGCATGAAGTCGGCGTAGTTGCCGGACTTGAAGCCCATGAAGCCGACCGCGCAGAACAGCAGCAGGGCGGCCGTCTTCACCGCGACCATGATGGTGTTGGCGCGCGCCGACTCCCGGACTCCGCCGAGCAGGAACACCATCGCCAGCAGCACCACGATCAGCGCGGGCAGATTGATGATGCCGCCCTCGCCGGGCGCGGAGGACAGCACGGCGGGGACGGTGACGCCGATGGTGCCGTCCAGCAGCTCGTTGAGGTACTCACCCCAGCCGACGGCGACCGCGGCCACCGAGACGCCGTACTCCAGCACCAGGCACCAGCCGCAGACCCAGGCGACCAGCTCGCCCATGGTTGCGTACGCATACGAGTACGAGGAGCCCGCGACCGGGATGCTGCCCGCCAGCTCCGCGTACGACAGCGCCGAGAACAGGGCCGTCAGGCCGGCGATGACGAAGGACAGGGTGACGGCGGGGCCCGCCTCCGGGACAGCGTCACCGAGGACGACGAAGATCCCGGTGCCGAGGGTGGCACCGATACTGATCATGGTGAGCTGCCACAGCCCGAGGGAGCGGCGCAGGCTGCCGCCCTCGCCCTGGCCGCCTTCCGCGACCAGGCGTTCCACGGGCTTGCGGCGCATCAGGCGCGCACCGAGACCCGAGGACGGTGGGACGGTGGTACTGCTGCTCTGTGAGGGTGCGCCTTGATCGAGCACGCGCTGACTCCTTGTCACTTCCGGGTCTGCGCGGCCGGGACCGACGGAGCCCGCGGCAGCGGGAACCCGTCGAGCGGGGTCCCCGCCACACACGTACAGCGCGTAACCCTATGAGCTAGGTGTGCTGTTCGGAGAGGTTGGTGACGCGGCTGGCTGGTGGGCGGCCGCTGATGCCGGTGTGGGGTCGGTGG